>DASSWY010000033.1:0-3710 GCA_035704325.1 Microcella sp.
CGCCGCTGCGAAGGCGGCCGCGCTCGCGGAGTGGGCCGATCATTTCGCGGTGCCGCGCTCGCGCGTGGTGGCGGTTGGCGACGGCGCGAACGATCTGGCCATGATGGAGGCGGCCACGCTGTCGGTCGCCTTCTGCGCCAAAGCGATTGTGCGCGCGCATGCGCACGTGAGCGTCGACCGTCGGGATCTCAGCGCGATACTGCCGCTCCTCGGCCTGCGCGGCTAGTCGCGTCGCGGGCGCTGTGGCTTAGTGGCCCATCCCGAGGCCACCGTCGACGGGGATCACGGCGCCCGAGATGTAGCCAGCGTCGTCGCCGGCGATCCAGGTCACGACGCGGGCGACCTCGCTCGGGCTCGCGAACCGACCCGCCGGAATCGACGCCTTGTACTGCGCCTGCTGCTCCTCGGGCAGGGCCGCCGTCATGTCGGTCTCAATGAAGCCGGGGGCCACGACGTTCGCCGTGATGCCGCGGCCGCCCAGCTCGCGGGTCAGCGAGCGCGCCATGCCCACCAGGGCCGCCTTCGAGGCCGAGTAGTTGACCTGGCCGGCCGAGCCGTAGAGGCCGACCACGCTCGAAATCAGAATGATGCGGCCGAAACGTGCTTTCAGCATCCCTTTGGATGCGCGCTTGACGGTGCGGAACGCGCCCGTCAGGTTCGTGTCGATCACCTCGGTGAAGTCGTCTTCGCTCATACGCAGCAGCAGCGTGTCGCGGGTGATGCCGGCGTTGGCCACGACGACCTCGACGGGGCCGTATTCGGCCTCCACCGCGGTGAAGGCGGCGTCGAGCGACGCGGCGTCGGTGACGTCGGCGTGCACGGTCAGCGCGCCAGCGGGCCCCTCTCCCGATCGCGCGGTGACGGCGACGCGGTGACCCGCCGCGAGAAACTCCTCCGCGATGGCGCGGCCGATGCCGCGGTTGCCGCCGGTGACAAGGACGGTGCGTTCAGTACCCATGGCTACAAAGCCTATTAGCAGGCGGCGTGGTTACGATTTCCGCACGATGAAGCAGAAGGCCGCATCCTCCGCCGCGATTACCTCGTTGGGCGACGCCCCCGACGAGGAGCGTAAATCGCGCATGATCAAGTACGCCGTCTCGATGGGCATCCGCGTGCTGTGCATCATGGCCTGCTTCTTCACGCCTGGCTGGTGGGCGCTGATCCCCGCGCTCGGCGCCGTCTTTATCCCATACTTCGCCGTGATCGCCGCCAACCAGGTGACGCGCACCCCCGGAGCCGACATTGAGCGGCCCGGGTCGATCGTGCTGCTCAACGACGGCCGCCCGTCGTGATCGGCTTCCCGGGCGAGATCTCGGGGATGCGCTGCTCGCGCGCCGGGTGCCGCAGCGACGCCACCTGGTCGGTCAACTGGCGCAACCCGAAGATTCACGACGCGACACGGGTGAAGGTGTGGCTCGCGTGCGATGAGCATCGCGACTACCTGTACGACTTCGTCGAGCAGCGTGGTTTTCCCGTCGCCCTCACGCCGGCCGGCGTCGTCGTCGATGAGCTGCCGGACGCGGTCGGGGAGAATGGCTCACTGTGAGCATCTGGAAGGTCGCGGCGAGCAAACGGTGGCTGGGGTACCTCGCCGTCACCGTCGTCTTTGCGATCGTGTGCTCGCTGCTTGGTGTCTGGCAGTGGAACCGCCGCGAGGAGGCTGTCGCGGCGATCGAGCGCATCGAGAACAACTACGACGCCGCCCCCGTTGCGCTCGATGAGGCCCTGCCAAACCGCGACGAGCTCGATGCCGACGTCGAGTGGCAGCCCGTTGCGGTGAGCGGCGAATACCTCGTCGACGAGCAACTGCTCGTGCGAGCGCGTCCGCGCGCCGGCCAGCCGGGCTTCGAGGTCATTGTGCCCCTGCTGACCCCCGCGGGCGACATCGTGGTGGTCAACCGCGGCTGGCTGCCCGTGGGGTCACGCCAGGATTCTCCTGACGTGGTCCCCGCCGCACCGACCGGCCCGATCGAGGTGGTCGGGCGCGTACGACCCGGCGAGCCGACGATTCCGGGCCGCGGCGCCCCCGAGGGCCAGATCGCCACGATCCACCTCCCCACGATCGCCGACGATCTCGGCGACGCCGTTGTCGAGGGCGCGTACCTACAGCTCGACTCCGAGACACCCGCCCCGGCAACGCGGCCGCAGGCCGCGCTCCGGCCGATCATCGACGAGGGGCCGCACCTCAGCTACACCTTCCAGTGGTACCTGTTCGCGATCCTCGGCTTCATCGGCTTCGGCTGGGCGATCCGCCAAGAGATTCGGATTCAGCGCTCCGACGAGACGGGCGAGCCGATCCCGGCGCCCAAGCGCCGGCGCTCCGGACCGACCGACGACGAGGAAGAAGACGCGCTGCTCGACGCGCACGCGCGGTAGTCGGCGACGGCGCGATTCGCTGCGAACGCGCCCCGCGCATCCGATCGGGCGATCAGGCGATCAGGCGATCAGGCGAGCGAAATTAGCTCGGCGTAGTCGGCCGTCCAGAGGTCTTCGACGCCGTCGGGCATGATCAGCACGCGCTCGGGGTTCAGCGCCTCGACCGCGCCCTCGTCGTGGCTGACGAGAATGACCGAGCCGCTGTAGGTCGACAGCGCACCCAAGATCTCTTCGCGGCTGGCCGGGTCGAGGTTGTTCGTCGGCTCGTCGAGCAGCAACAGGTTCGCCTTCGACACGACGAGCATGGCGAGCGACAGGCGGGTCTTCTCGCCGCCCGAGAGCACGCCAGCCGGCTTCTGCACGTCGTCGCCGACGAACAGGAAGGAGCCGAGCACGCTGCGCGCCTCGCGCTCCGTAATCGATTCGGATGCGCTCATCATGTTGGCAAGCACGCTGCGGTGTACATCGAGCGTCTCGTGCTCTTGCGCGTAGTAGCCGACGCGCAGGCCGTGACCGGGTTCGAGCTGGCCCGTGTCGGGCTGGTCGACCCCCGCGAGGATGCGCAGCAGCGTCGTTTTGCCCGCGCCGTTCAGACCCAGGATGACGACACGTGAACCGCGGTCGACGGCGAGATCGACGGCGGTGAAGATCTCGAGCGAGCCGTAGCTCTTCGACAGGTTCTTGGCCTGCAGCGGGGTCTTACCGACGGGCGCGGGCTCGGGGAAGCGGAGCTTCGCCACGCGATCGACGGCACGGACCTCGTCGAGGCCGGAGAGCATCCGCTCGGCGCGCGCCACCATCTGGTGGGCGGCGGCCGCCTTCGACGCTTTGGCGCCGAAGCGCGCGGCCTGCAGCTGCAGGGCGGTGGCCTTCTTCTCGACGTTGACGCGCTCCTTCTTGCGGCGCTCTTCGTCGGCTTCGCGCTGGCGCAGGTAGTGCTTCCAGCCCATGTTGTAGATGTCGATGACCTGGCGGTTCGCGTCAAGGTAAAACACGCGATTGACGGTCTCTTCGACGAGGTGCACGTCGTGGCTGATGACGATGACGCCGCCCGAGTAGGCCTTCAAGAAGTCGCGGAGCCAGACGACCGAGTCGGCGTCGAGGTGGTTCGTCGGCTCGTCGAGAATCATCGTCTCGGCGGCCGAGAACAGGATGCGCGCCAGCTCGATGCGGCGGCGCTGACCGCCCGACAGCGTCTTCAGCGGCTGGCTGAGAATGCGGTCGGGCAGCGACAGGTTGCTGGCGATGGCCGCCGCCTCGGCTTCGGCCGCGTAGCCGCCGAGCGACTGGAATTGGTCGGTGAGGCGGCTGTAGCGGCGCATCGCGCGCTCGGA
>DASSWY010000081.1:0-12656 GCA_035704325.1 Microcella sp.
TGACGCGCGATGACGCGCGGAGAATGCCGGGTTTTACGCCAGGAATTCAGCGAGGTCGGCCTCGAGGGCCGGCTTCGGCTTGGCGCCGATAACGGTCTTGACGACCTCGCCGCCCTTGAACACCTTCATCGCCGGAATCGACGTGATCTGGTACTTCATCGCGGTCTCGGGGTTGTCGTCGACGTTGATCTTGACGATGTCAATCTTGTCGCTGTTTTCGCTCGCGATCTGGTCAAGGATCGGCGACACGGCGCGGCACGGGCCGCACCAGGGCGCCCAGAAGTCGACCATGATCGTCTTCTCGCTCTTCAGGACGTCGGATTCGAAGGTGGCGTCGGTTACGTCACGAGTGGACCTTGGTGCTCCTTTTCTTGCGGTCGATGGGGTTGTGGATGCGCGGGGCCAGCGGTTAGGCGCTGACCGTCTCAGCGCTGACCGTCTCGGCGGCCTGGCGCACGTCGTCGCCGAGACCTTCGAGGTAGTGCTGCGCATCGAGGGCCGCGGCGCAGCCGCTTCCGGCGGCCGTAATGGCCTGCTTGTAGGTCGGGTCAACCACGTCGCCGGCGGCGAAGACGCCGGCCACCGAGGTGCGCGAGCTGCGTCCCTCGACGGCGATGGTGCCCTGTTCGGTGAGGTCGAGCACGCCGTGCACGAGGTGGGTGCGGGGGTCGGCGCCGATCGCAATGAACACGCCGCTGACGTCGAGGGTGCGCTCGTCGCCGGTCTCGGTGTCGACGATGCCCACGCCGGTGACGAGCTCGCCGCCGTAGATGTGCTGCACGGCAGCGTTGGTGACGAACTCGATCTTCGGGTCGGCCTTCGCCCGGTCGAGCATTGCGGCAGAGGCGCGGAAAGTCTCGCTGCGGTGGATGAGGTAGACCTTGTCGGCGAATCGCGTGAGGAACGTCGCTTCCTCCATCGCCGAATCTCCGCCTCCGATGACGGCGACCGTCTTCTGGCGGAAGAAGGCCCCGTCGCACGTGGCACACCACGAGACGCCGTAGCCCGACAGGCGGTCTTCGTCGGGCAGGCCGAGCTTGCGGTAGGCCGAACCGGTTGCGTAGATCACGGCGTGCGCCTCGTGGCGGTCGCCGTTGCCGAGGGTGACGGACTTCACGGGGCCGTTCAGCTCAAGAGACGTCACGTCGTCGTACACGATTTCCGCGCCGAACCGCTCGGCCTGCTGCTGCATTTTGGTCATGAGGTCAGGGCCCATGACGCCCTCAGGAAATCCGGGGAAGTTTTCGACATCGGTGGTCTTCATGAGCTCGCCCCCGAACTCGACCGAGCTCGCGATCACGAGAGGGGCGAGGTTCGCGCGGGCCGCGTAGATGGCGGCGGTGTACCCGGCGGGACCGGATCCGATGATGATGACCTGTCGCATGGTTCCTCGTTCGTCGTGCGTTGATGTCGGCGCACAAAAGCACCGGTGGCAGGGCCAACCCAGTCTAGGTCGCCGCTATTCCGCAGGCCCGGGCTGTTCAGGCGATAGACACGCTGGTCACCGAGTGTTCACCGGCGACGAAGGCGGCGGACGATGGGGTCGGTGACGGCCCAGAATTCGGGCACTCGCAGGACTGCGAGTGCTCCGGCGTAGGTGGCGGTCATCGCGCCGCCAATCAGCAGCATGCTGACGATGGCGGACGCGACACTATCGCGCGCCGCGCCGCCCTCGAACGCTCCGAGCCCGAGCGCGAGTGCGAGGCCCACGCCGCTGGCGGGAATCGCGGCGAGCCAGAAGGTCGCGAGGCGCCGCAGGGTGAGCCGCATGCCGATACCGCCGAGGCGGCCGCGCAGGATGATGAGTGAGAGCAGCGTCTGCGACGTGCCAGCGATGGTCGTGATGAGGGCGATGCCCGGTGCGATCCAGGCGCTCGGCAACGTCGCGACCACGGCGGCGAGCGAGACGAAGATTCCGGCCTGCGCGGCTTGGATAAAGAAGGGCGTGCGCGTGTCGTCCAGGGCGTAGAACACCCGTTGCGTGATGAACAGCATCGAGAACGGTACGAGCCCGATCATGAAGGCCACGAGCACTCGAGCCATGCCCTCGACGATCGAGGGGTCATCGTCGAACACGCGGGCGAACGGCCCCGAAACGATGGCGAGGCCGACGCTCGCCAGCACCATCACCATCGATATTTGCCGGATGCTTGTGCCCATGTCGGCGCGCAGCAGGTCGCGACGACCGTCGCGGGCGTGCGCGCTCATCCGTGTGTAATACGCCGTGCCGAGCGATACGGCGACGACCGAGTGCGGAAGCATGAAAATCAGCCATGAGAATCGCAGGACGGCGAGCGACGGCTCGCCGTCGGCAACCGCGAGTGACGCGACCCGGTTGTGAACGATGCCCGACAGCTGGGTCACCAGGATCATGCCGAAAACCCAGCCAGCCGCCTTGCCCGTCTGCGCGAGGCCGACCCCGCGCCAGCGGAAGTCGGGTCGGAAGCTCAGGCCAGCACGGCGCCAGAACAGGAACAGCACGAACGCTTGTGCCGCAATGCCGAGCGTTGCCGAGCCGCCGAGCAGCGCGATCATGTCGGGCGTCCAGACCGACGCGTCGCTCACGTCACCCGAGAAGATGGCGGCAAACACGAGCAGGCCCGCGATCATGACGACGTTGTTCACGACCGGCGCCCACGTGTACGGCCCGAACACCTTGCGGGCGTTCAGCACCTCGCCGAGCAGGCTATACAGCGCGAAGAACAGCACCTGCGGCAGACACCAGTAGGCGAGGGCCGTCGCTAGCGCCACCACCTCAGGCGAGAACCCGCGCGAGCCATCGCTGGCCTGTTCGGCGTAGAGCGCAACGAGCAGGGGCGCGGCCAGCGTCGCCAGCACGGCGACGCCGAAGAAGACGATGAAGCCGAGCGTGATGATCTTGTTGACGTAGCGCGAGCCGCCGTCAGGATCACGGCTGGCCTTGACAATCTGCGGCACCAGCACGGCGGTGAGCACGCCACCGGCGATGATCGCGTAGATGTTGTTCGGCAGCGTGGTGGCGAGCGCGAAGGCGTCACCGGGGCCGGTGACGTCAATCGTCTGCGCGAGGATGATGGCGCTGACAAAACCGAGGATTCGCGACACGATCGTGCCGGACGCGAGAAACAGGCTCGCGCGTCCGATCGAGTCGCGACGGCCGTTGTCGCCGGAATCGGCGGGTGCTGCGGGGCCGGAACTCAGGGCGTACTCGTTTCGTCTGCCAGGCGCTGATCGCGTCGGCGACGGATGTCGCGGACGAGTCCCAGCGCGAAGAGGGTGGCGATGATGGCGCCGATCGCGATGGTACCGGTGGTCTCCCATCCGGCCTGCAAGTTCAGCGGAACCTCGATCGTGCTCCCGATGGTGGCGCCGTCGGCTGCACGAATCGACACGCGAATGTCGACGCTGCCGTTGACGAGTGACTGGACGGGCACGAGAGCACGCACCTGGGACCCGGCGGGAACAGTGGTTTCGACACGGGGGTCATCGACGCGCAATTGCCCGGTCACCGGTTCGACGGCGACGAACACTGTCACAGGAACGGGCAGCGCGTTCTGCACGGTGACCGGCAAGGATGTGCGTTCGGCGAGCAGGTTGATGGTCGCGCTTTCGGCGACCTGGACTGCACTCCGAAGCGCATCCGACTGAGCGCGATAGCGAGCCTCGGCGGCCGTGATGTTTTCGCCTCCGAGTGCGACGGTATCGAGGAGGTCGAGGCGTCGATCGGCGATGAGTGGTGCGGGGTCGACGGCGATGCGCGAGAACTCCGCGTCGCCCCGCTCGATCTCGAGCAGCGTCGTCAGCGGCACTCGTTCGACTCGGTTCTCGTCGGTGATCCGCGCGTCGGACGCGGCGGTGCCGAGCGATGTCGCCGGGCCGAGGCTGCCGCTCCGCGCCCACGGCAGCGCAAGGATGTCGTCAATCACCGCGGTCAATTGCGGCGTGGGGGCGGTGGTGCGCTCCGCCAGCGCGACGAGGGGCGTCGTCAGTGATGACGAACTGGCGAGCAGTGCGCTGATTTCGGCGACCGCCGCCCGGCGATCGTGAAGACTTGTTGACGCCGCCGCTGCCCGCACGGCCGTGGTCGCTACCGGGTCGCTGACGACCGCGCGGAGCCCGCCGTCGAGGGCGCGCACGAGCCCTGACCCGCCCACGATGTCGCTCGCGTGAGCGAGCACGGTTTCCACGCCCTCAGCGATCAGCGGGGTGAGAGCATCACTGCTGAGGGTGCCGCCGGCGGGCCATACCCAGTCGGTCAGGGTGTGCGGCCACGCGGTGAGCTGGTCGAGGGTGGCTGTCGGGGTGCCGTTATCACCGAGAACAGCGGAGCCCGCGCCGAGCACCGGCGGAGACGCCGTCTCGAGCACGCCGACAGCCGAGAGGGGGTCGGCGTCTGACCAGCGCAGGGCAAAGGTTTCGGCGCCTGCAGCATCGAGCCGCGCGAGTGCCGCCACAGCACTCTCGGGAGCGTCGTCGCCGAGCAGCCGGATCGATGCGATCACACGCGGATCGATGCCGAGCGCGACGGCGCCGGTTTCGGCTGAGTCGATGGCGTGAGTCAGGGGCCCGTTGGGGGCGGTGAGCGCGGCCAGCTGGGCGGCGCTGAGATAGCGACCCCGTGCATCCGGGGCGGTGAAGGGCGCGACGACGACGAATCCGGCGCGGGGGGCGCTCGTTCCGCTGGGCTGGCCCACAATCGCCGAGCGGTCGTGGGCAAGGGGCTCGCCGTCGGCGCTGATCACGCTGACGCCGATGGCGCGCGCACCAAACTGACCCCCGAGGTCGATCGCATCGGCGGGAACGGTCAGCGTCGCGACCGCCGTTGCGCCGGGCACGATATCGACCACGGGAGTGCTCGCCGCAACGGTGAGGGTCGGCGGCTCGTCGCGCGCAAGCCACTGCCGCACAGCGTCGGCTCCGGCGAGGGGGGCGAGGTCGAGGTGGAGTCGCGCCGTGACGTCCTCGATCGCTTCGTCGGTGCCGTTCTCGATCGTCACCCGCACCGACAGCGGGGCACCCTCACCCAGTACGCCGGCGTTTTCGGGGGCGGCTACCACCGTCACGACGCCGGGTGCCGTTTCGGCCGGAAAAGAATCAGAAACGGTGGATGCGCTGGCCGGCATACTCACGGACATCGCGAGAGCGCCTACGAGCGTCGCCACGAGGCCGATGCCGACGGCGGGCCGCGTGCCGGCTAGCGCGGGCACGCCGAACCCTCACACGCCCTCAGCCCCAGCATGACGGGAAGTCTAGACTCTGGGGACTATGGAGAGCGTGGCCCAGGCCGTCAGCCGACTGCGCGAGCTCGCCGCCGCCGAACCCTTGGCCACTCTTGCCGAGCGCTTTGCCGCGGCCGGACACGAGCTCGCGCTCGTCGGTGGCCCCGTTCGCGATGCCTTCCTCGGGCGCGGGGTGCACGATCTCGACCTCTGTACCTCGGCGCGGCCCGACGACATCATCCGCATCATCCGGCCCGTCGTCGACGCGCACTGGGACATCGGGCGCGACTTCGGCACGATCGGCGCCCAGGTGGGCGACGACACGGTCGAGATCACCACCTACCGCGCCGATGAGTACGACCCCGCGAGCCGCAAGCCCGAGGTCGCGTTCGGCGACACCCTCGAGGGTGACCTGATTCGGCGAGATTTCACCGTCAACGCCCTGGCGTTGCGCCTGCCGCAACTCGAGCTGGTCGACCCCACCGGCGGATTCGAGCACCTGGTCGCCGGTGTGCTCACGACCCCGACGACTCCCGAGCGCTCGTTCGGTGACGACCCGCTGCGCATGCTGCGCGGGGTGCGATTCGCTGCGCAGCTGGGTGCGCGCATCGACGACGCGGCGCTTCAGGCGATGACCGAGATGCGGGGCCGGCTCGAGATCGTGTCGGCCGAGCGCATCCGCGACGAGTTGATCAAGCTGCTCGCGACCGACTCGCCTCGCCGCGGGCTCGAACTGCTGGTGGCGACGGGGCTCGCCGAGTACGTGCTCCCCGAGCTGCCGGCGCTGCGACTCGAGATTGACGAGCACGCGCACCACAAAGACGTCTACGAGCACTCGCTCACGGTTCTTGAGCAGGCGATCGATCTCGAGCGTGTGCGCGGCGACGCGGATGCGCGCCCCGACACGGTGCTGCGCCTCGCCGCCCTGCTCCACGACATTGGCAAACCCGCCACTCGCAAAATTGACGACAACGGTGCGGTCACGTTTCACCATCACGATGTGGTCGGCGCGAAGCTTGCGAAGAGGCGCCTCACGGCGCTGCGCTTCGACAAAGACACGATCACAGCCGTCGCGCGGCTGATCGAGCTTCACCTGCGCTTCTTCGGCTACAGCGATGCTCCGTGGACGGACTCGGGTGTGCGCCGTTACGTGCGCGACGCCGGCCCGTTGCTTGAGCGGCTGCACATTCTGACCCGCGCCGACGTCACCACGCGCAACAAGCGCAAGGCGGCTCGCCTGAAGGGCGCGTATGACGAGCTCGAGCAGCGCATTGCGGTTCTTGCCGACGAGGAAGAGCTTGCCGCGATCAGGCCCGACCTCGACGGCGAACAGATCATGCAGATTCTGGGGCTGCGTCCGGGGCCCGACGTGGGGGCTGCGTACCGCTACCTCTTGGAGGTGCGCCTCGACGATGGGCCGCTCGGAGCCGAGGAGGCCGAGCGCCGCCTGCGCGCGTGGTGGGCCGAACGCCGGGGCGCGACCGGCGCCGCGCAGCGGGGCGAGCGGTAGTCGGTTAACTGGCGCCGAGCATCCGGCATCGACTACGCTGTGCAGGTTGTCTGCGCGCTGTCGCGCGCGGGCACGTGATGCCATAACCCTCCTGCTGCAGACCGTCTGCAGCCGTTCGAGTCCGAAGGAGGTGGGTGAGTCATGCATCAGTACGAATTGATGGTCATTCTCGACCCCGAGATCGACGAGCGCACTGTCGCTCCGAGCCTCGACAAGTTCCTCGGTGTTGTTCGCAACGCCGGTGGTTCCGTTGAGAACGTCGACATCTGGGGCAAGCGCCGTCTTGCCTACGAGATCAACAAGAAGAACGAGGGCATCTACGCCGTCGTCAACTTCACCGCCACGTCGGAGGCCACCGTCGAGCTCGACCGCCAGCTGAAGCTCAGCGAAGCGGTCATGCGCACGAAGGTTCTCCGCGCCGAAGAGGCGATCGCGAACCTCGCGGCCGCGAAGGCTCAGGCCGACGCCAAGGCGGCTCGCGCCGCCGCAAAGGCAGCGGAGTAAGCCCGTGGCTGGCGAAACCGTCATCACCGTGGTGGGCAACCTGACTGCCGACCCGGAGCTGCGGTACACCCAGAACGGCCTCGCCGTCGCGAACTTCACGATCGCCTCGACGCCGCGCACCTACGACCGTCAGTCGAACGAGTGGAAGGACGGCGAAGCGCTGTTCCTCCGCGCGAGCGTGTGGCGCGACTTCGCCGAGCACGTCGCCTCGTCGCTGACGAAGGGGATGCGTGTGGTCGCGCAGGGACGCCTCAAGCAGCGTTCCTACGAGACCAAGGAAGGCGAGAAGCGCACCACCATCGAGCTGGAGATCGACGAGATCGGCCCCAGCCTCCGCTACGCGACCGCACAGGTCACCCGCTCGTCGGGTGGCGGCGGCGCGGGCGGCGCGATGGGTGGCGGCAACCGGGGCGGCAACGCTCAGGTCGCCGACGAGCCGTGGGGTGCCCCCGCGGGTGGCGCTGCGCAGTCGAGCGGCGGGCAGTCGTCCGCCGGCGGCGACGTCTGGAACACTCCCGGCTCCTACGCCGACGACACCCCGTTCTGATCCGGTCACCCGGATCCCCTCTTTGTGAATCACAGATAAAAGGACAACCACTATGGCTGGCAAGAGCAGCGGCGACCGCCGCAAGCCTCGCGGCGGCAAGGGCGCGAAGAACGCCGCCCCCGCAAAGGCAATCAAGGTTGGCGTCATCGACTACAAGGACGTCGCCACCCTCCGTAAGTTCATCTCCGAGCGCGGGAAGATCCGCGCCCGCCGCATCACCGGTGTCTCGGTGCAGGAGCAGCGACTGATCGCGAAGGCCGTGAAGAACGCCCGCGAGATGGCACTGCTTCCGTACGCGGGCGCCGGACGCTAAGGGGTTCACGATGTCGAAGCTCATTCTCACGCAGGAAGTGTCGGGCCTTGGCTCGGCCGGCGACGTCGTCGAGGTCAAGAACGGGTACGCCCGCAACTACCTCATCCCCCAGGGTTTCGCTGTGGCCTGGAGCCGCGGTGGCGAAAAGCAGGTTGATTCGATCAAGGCCGCCCGCGCTGCGCGCGAGCACGCCACGATCGAGGAGGCCCAGGACCTGAAGCTCCGCCTCGAGGCAAACCCCGTCACCCTCACGGTGACCGCGGGCGCCGAAGGCCGCCTGTTCGGTTCGGTGAAGACCGGCGACGTGGCTGCTGCCGTCGAGAAGGCCGGTATCGGCTCGATCGACAAGCGCCTCGTCGAGCTCGTCTCGCCGATCAAGACGGTCGGCACGCACGAGGCGATCCTGAAGCTCCGCGACGGGATCGTGGCGACCATCACCCTCAACGTGGTGGCCGACAAGAAGAAGAAGTAGGGGTTTTTACCCCCCAGCGGTACCCGCGGCCACGTGCCGCGGGTACCGCTTTTTTGTGCCCCGTGTCAAGCCATTTCCCGCACTTTCCTCCACAGCATTCGCGCGAAGCTCTCAAGCTTCAGGTGCCGGTTGAAGCCTCTTTTTCCACACACGGTGTGGATGACAAAATGGCTGGTCAAAGCCGTTTACAGCGAGTTCTCTCCGTGACAATCCACAGGAGCCTCCACATGTTGCCCACACGACGCGCGGGCGTTCTCCGCAGCTTTCCCCAGCGTTATCCACAGGCCGCGTTTGAGGGCCGGTCGCGCCTCTCCCTAGGGTGACTGCGCCTCGACACGCGCCCTGCCGGCTTCGGCGACCACTGCGTGTCGGTGCTCCCGCCTATACAGGTGTTACCGCTTGCCTTCAGGAGGCCCTTCCGTGTCTATCGCCCACATCTCCGCCGCCGTTGACCCGCGATCGGGCGACGGCCGCGAGGGCGAGCGTCGGCATGAGCGCACTCCCCCGCACGATCTGCTCGCTGAGCAAAGTGCCCTCGGCGGCATGCTGCTGAGCAAAGACGCGGTCGCCGACGTCGTCGAGGTCGTTCGCGGTGTCGACTTCTACGTGCCGAAGCACGAGATCATCTTCGACGCGGTCATGAACCTCTACGCGCATGGCGAGCCCACCGACGTGATCGCGGTCGCCGACGAGCTCACCAAGTCGGGCAACTTGACCCGTGCTGGTGGCGCCGACTACCTGCACACGCTGACCGGGCTCGTGCCGACGGCGGCAAACGCCGGATTCTATGCCTCGCTCGTGGCCGAGAAGGCGGTGCTGCGCCGACTCGTCGAGGCGGGTACCCGCATCGTGCAGATGGGGTACGCCTCCGAGGGCGAGGTCACCGACCTCGTCAACAACGCTCAGGCCGAGATCTACAACGTGGCCGGCGGTGCGCAGACCGAAGACTACGTTCCGCTGACGCAGGCGGTCGGGGAAGCGATTGACGAGATCGAGGCCGCTAAGGGGCTCGACGGCAAGATGACGGGCGTGCCGACCGGCTTCGCCGATCTTGACCAGCTCACCAACGGCCTGCACGGTGGCCAGCTCATCCTCATCGCCGCTCGTCCGGCACTCGGTAAGTCGACGCTCGCCCTTGACCTCGCCCGTGCGGCTGCGATCAAGCACCAGCAGCCCACGATTGTCTTCTCGCTCGAAATGGGTCGCAGCGAGATCGCCATGCGCCTGCTGTCAGCCGAGGCGTCCATCCCCTTGCACGCGATGCGCAAGGGCACGCTCGAGGGCCGCGACTGGACGGCAATCGCCGCCACCCGCGGCCGCATCGCCGACGCCCCCCTCTACATCGACGACAGCCCCAACATGACCCTCGTTGAGATTCGCGCAAAGTGCCGGCGCCTCAAGCAGACGGTCGGGCTCAAGATGGTCGTCATTGACTACCTGCAGCTGATGACCAGCGGCAAGCGCGTTGAGTCGCGTCAGCAAGAGGTCAGCGAGTTCTCGCGTGCGCTGAAGCTCATGGCCAAAGAGCTGCAGGTACCGGTCGTCGCGCTGTCGCAGCTGAACCGTGGCCCCGAGCAGCGCTCCGACAAGAAGCCGGCCATCAGCGACCTCCGCGAATCAGGTTCGCTTGAGCAAGACGCCGACATGGTGATCCTGTTGCACCGCGACAGCGCCTACGACAAAGAAAGTGCGCGCCCCGGCGAGGCCGATCTCATCGTCGCGAAGCACCGTAACGGCCCGACCGACACGATCACGGTCGCATTCCAGGGCCACCTGTCCCGCTTCGCCGACATGCCCCGCGTGTAGTTCGCCGCGCATCCCCTGCGATGCAGGAGCCTCACGGCTCACGGGCCGTACGCTGGGAGTATGGTGACCGCTTCCTCTGACGGGCGCACCGCTGACCGCGGTGCGTCGGCGCCGACGAACGCCTGGCTCGCCCCGATTGCCCGGGCGATTCCCGCCATCGTCGTCGGCGTGCTGATTACGTTCACCCCCGACCACTCGGCGAGCCTCGGCCTCATCGCCCTCGGCGTCTTCGGCGTCGTGAGTGCCATCGTGCTCACCATCACCAGCACGCGGCTTGCCGGCGGCGAACCGCTGCGCGCCCTGCACCGCGGGCTCGCGGTCATCACCGCCGTCGTTTCGGCGGCGGCCTTCGCCCTCGTCGGCTTCCTCGACGGCGACCTCTTGGCCTTCCTGCTGCTGGCTCTCGGCGCGTACGGCGTCTTCGCCGGTGCGTTTGAGTTTGTGTGGGGCCTGCGCCACCGCGGGCGCTCCCCCTACAGCCGCGACGGCATCACTGTCGGCGGGGCCACCATCATCCTCGCGCTGATCCTCGTTGCCGTGGGCGACTCGGTCAGCGCCGTCGGCTTCTTCGGTGCCTACGCCGTCATCGTCGGCGTCTACCTCGTCATCGCCGGTTTCAGCGGGAAAACGGCCGACACCCCCTCAGGAGAGACCGCATCATGACCGAGAACCCCTCGCGCCGCGAGAAGCTGCGCCCCGGTGAGCTCGTCGGCCTCGCCGCCGTCGTCGCCGTGTTCGTCGGTCTCATCACTCTGATGGTGACCCGCGACCTTTTCCTGTCGCTCATCTTCTTGGGCGTGACGTTCGTCATCGACCTCATGGTGCTCGCCATGCTCATGCTGGCTGTGACGCCCAACAAGCCGGCCGATGGCGAGCGGTGGCAGGCCGAGCAGAACCCGCACGAGTAGTAGCACGCCACACAACGCGGCCCCGGCGGGGCGCGCGCCGACAGCGGCACGCTAGCGCGCGATGAACGCGGTGAGTTCGCTCGCGAGACCCGTGTACGTCGCGGGGGTCAATTTACGCAGTCGCGCCTTCGCGTCGTCAGAGATGTCGAGCCCGTCGACAAACGCGCGCAGCTCGTCTCCGCCGACCCGGTGACCACGCGTCAGCTCTTTCAAAAGCGCATACGGGTCGCTGATCTGCGAATTCCCCGCGGTCACTTCCGCGCGAATGACCGTCTGAATCGCCTCGCCGAGCACCTCCCAGTTGCCGCCCAGGTCGCGGGCGAGCGCCTCCTCGTCGAGGGCAATTTCGCCGAGCCCCTTCAGCACGTTGTCGAGCGCGAGCAGCGCGTGGCCGAGGGCGACGCCAATGTTGCGCTGCGCGGAGGAGTCTGTCAGGTCGCGCTGCAGGCGCGAGGTGACCAGCGTCGCGGCGAGCGAGTCGAGCAGGGCTGCCGACAGCTCGAAGTTCGCTTCGGCGTTTTCGAAGCGGATGGGATTGATCTTGTGCGGCATGGTCGACGATCCGGTCGCGCCCGGCTGCGGGATCTGCCGGAAGTAGCCCATCGAGATGTAGGTCCAGACGTCGGTGCAGAGGTTGTGCAGTACGCGGCCCACGTGCGCGATGCGCTGGTACAGCTGCGCCTGCCAGTCGTGCGACTCGATCTGGGTGGTCAGCGGGTTCCACGTGAGCCCGAGCGACTCGACGAATTCTTTCGAGGATGCGGGCCAGTCGTGATCGGGATCGGCCGCGACGTGCGCCGCGAAGGTCCCCGTCGCCCCCGAGAACTTGCCGAGGTATTCGATCTCGTCGACGCTGGCGACGAGACGCTCGAGGCGGTGCACGACGACGGCCAGCTCCTTCCCCATGGTCGTCGGGGTGGCGGGCTGCCCGTGCGTGTGCGACAGCATCGGCACGTCGCGCCAGCTGAGCGCCCGCTCGCGGAGCGCCTCGATGACGGCGCGTACGGCGGGCATCCATTCGGCGGCGACCGCGTCACGGATGGTGATGGCGTACGCCAGATTGTTGATGTCTTCGCTCGTGCAGGCAACGTGCGTGAGCTCGGCGATCTCGCCGAGGCCGATCACGGCCAGGTGGTCGCGCACGTGATACTCGACCGCCTTGACGTCGTGCCGGGTGACGGCTTCGCGTTCCGCGAGGGCGGCCACGTCGGCGTCGCCGAAGTTCTCGGGCAGCGCCCGCAGCAGCGACTTTTCCGAGTCGGTAAGACGACGCGCCCCCAACAGTTCGCGGTCGGTGAGGTGAATGAGCCACTCGACCTCGACGTGAATGCGCGCGCGGTTGAGGCCCGCCTCCGAGAGGTGCTGGTCAAGGGTGCCGGTCTGGCGGCGGTAGCGGCC
>DASSWY010000107.1:0-5801 GCA_035704325.1 Microcella sp.
GACCGTTCGCGGCTCGCGGTGCTGCAGACGCCGCAGGGTTTCCCCTTTGCGGCCTATCGCGCCGCGATTGCGGGCGCGTCGACCGGGCACACCGACGACACGAGCGTCTTCGCTGCGGCGGGGCACGACGTCGTCACGGTCACGGGCGACGAGGCGTCGCTCAAGATCACGACCCCGTGGGATCTGCGTCGGGCCGAGCTGATGCTCGCCGAGCGGGGCGGTGCGCCCACCGGCCAGGCGCCCAGCGAGGCGTCCGGCGCGATGCTTGGCCCCGCGGCCGCTCTGCGCACCGGGGTCGGCATCGACGTGCATGCCTACGACGACACCGCCGAGTGTTGGCTCGGGGGCCTCTTCTGGCCGAACGAGCCGGGCCTCGCCGGCCACAGCGACGGCGACGCCGTCAGCCACGCCATCTGCGACGCGCTGCTCTCGGCGGCCGGCCTCGGCGACATTGGCTCGCGCTTCGGCGTCGACGACCCGCGCTTCGCCGACGCCCGCGGCGAGGTGTTCCTCACCGCCACGCTCGAGCTGCTCGCCGAGGCGGGCTACCGGGTCGAGAACGTTGCCGTGCAGCTGGTCGCCGCGCGCCCCCGCTTCGCGCCCCGCCGTCGTGACGTCGAGCAGCACCTGACCGCGATTCTCGGCGCCCCCGTGAGCGTCGCCGCCACCACGAGCGACGGGCTCGGCTTCACCGGCCGCGCCGAGGGCGTCACCGCCGTCGCCACCGCACTCGTCTCCCGCACCGAAAAGCCCCGCCGGTAGGCTTGAGCGGTGAGCATCCGCCTGTACGACAGCCTTCAGCAGGCCGTCGTCGACTTCACGCCGCGCGAGCCCGGCCGCGCGAGCATGTACGTCTGCGGACCCACCGTGCAGTCGGCCCCGCACATCGGGCACCTGCGCAGCGCGCTCGTCTACGACCTGTGGCGCCGGTGGCTGGCCGCGCGCGGATACGCCGTCACGTTCATCCGCAACGTCACCGACATTGACGACAAAATTCTCGCGAACGAGACCGACGACGAGCCCTGGTACGCGCTCGCGTACCGCGTCGAGCTCGAATTCACGGCGGCGTATCGCGCGCTCGGAATTCTCGCGCCGAGCTATGAACCGCGCGCGACAGCATCCATTGATCGGATGCTCGCCCTCATTCACACGCTCATCGAGCGCGGGCACGCGTACGCGGCTCCCGACGGCTCGGGCGACGTGTACTTCGACGTGCGCAGCTGGCCGAGCTACGGCGCCCTGACCCGCCAGTCGCCCGACGACATGGAAGACGCGGCCGACGCTCCCGCCCGCGCCAAGCGTGACCCGCGCGACTTCGCCCTCTGGAAGGGGGCGAAAGACGGCGAGCCGGCGAGCGCGCACTGGGAGTCGCCGTGGGGCCCCGGTCGCCCGGGCTGGCACATCGAGTGCTCGGCGATGGCGGCGCGCTACCTCGGCGAGGCGTTCGACATTCACGGCGGCGGCCTCGACCTGCGGTTCCCGCACCACGAGAACGAGCTCGCCCAGTCGCGGGCCGCGGGCCACGACTTTGCGACGCACTGGGTGCACAACGGTCTCGTCGCGGTTGGCGGGCAGAAGATGTCGAAGTCGCTCGGCAACTCGGTGTTCGCCGCCGAGCTGCTCAGCACACACGACCCCGCCGTCGTGCGCTACTGGCTCGGCTCGGCGCACTACCGCTCGACCATCGACTTCACGCCCGGCTCGCTCGACGAGGCGAAGGCCGCGTTCGAGCGCGTGACGTCGTTCGTCGCACGGGCCGACGCCGCGCTCGGTGCCGCCGCTGATGCGGTCGCCGACGCGGGTGACGGCGCGGGCGCCGCCCCGCTCGCCGAACGGGTTCCCGAGCGCTTCGCCGCCGCGCTCGACGACGACCTCGGCGTGCCCCAGGCCCTCGCGGTGCTGCACGACACGGTGCGCGCCGGCAACACCGCCCTCGACGCGGGCGAGCTCGACGCCGCGCGCGGCCACCGTGACGCGAGCCGCGCGATGCTGGCGGTGCTGGGCCTCGATGAGGCGGGCGAGCATCCGCAATCGGGCGGAGCGGCCGAGCGGGCGCTCGACGCGCTCGTGAGCGCCCGCATCGCCGAGCGCCGCGCCGCCCGCGCGGAACGCAATTTTGCCGAATCCGACCGGATTCGCGACGAACTTTCTGCCGCCGGCATTCTGCTCGACGACACGGCAACCTCGACCGAGTGGAGACTCGATGGCTAAGCACGGACACCCGAACGCCCGCAAGAGCAAGAAGGGCGCCACCGTCGGTTCGGGCGGACAAGGGCGGCAGAAGCTCGAAGGGCGCGGGCCCACCCTGAAGGCCGAAGACCGCAGCTGGCACCCCGCCGGCAAGCGCAAGGCCGCGAAAGAGCGGCTTGAAGCGGCGAAGACGCGCGGCGGGAAGCGCCCCAACACCTCATCCAGCACGAGCGGCGGCCCGCGCTCGGCGAAGAAGAGCGGCGACACCGAGGTGGTGTCGGGCCGCAACTCGGTGCTCGAGGCGCTGCGCGCGCGGATCCCCGCCGTCTCCCTGACGATGGCGGTGCGCATCGAGATGGATGACCGGGTCAAGGAGGCGCTCGCCCTCGCGACCAAGCGGGGCATCCCGATTCTCGAGGTGACGCGGCCCGAGATCGACCGGCTCACCGGCGACTCGGTGCACCAGGGCATCGCCCTGAGTGTGCCGCCCTACGAGTACGCGCACCCCGACGACCTGCTCGAGGCTGCCGCGAAGCGCAACGAGCCCGCGCTGATCATCGCGCTCGACGGCATCACCGACCCCCGCAACCTGGGGGCGATCATCCGCTCGACGGCCGCGTTCGGCGGGCACGGCGTCATCGTGCCGCAGCGCCGCAGCGTCGGCGTGACCGCCTCGGCGTGGAAGACCTCGGCCGGCGCCGCCGCCCGCACCCCCGTCGCGATGGCCGCGAACCTGACGCAGACGCTCAAGGCGCTGAAGCAGCAGGGAGTCTTCGTGCTCGGCCTCGACGGTGACGGCGACGTGTCGCTGCCGGGCCTCGAGCTCGCCGATCAACCGATCGTCATCGTGGTGGGCAGCGAGGGCAAGGGGCTGTCGCGACTCGTGGCCGAAACCTGCGACGCGATCGTGTCGATTCCGATCTCGGAGGCAACCGAGTCGCTGAACGCCGGAATCGCCGCATCGGTCACGCTCTACGAGGTCGCGAGGCGTCGCGCTTCTGCTTGACAAGCGGCCGCTCTGGCTGTTCACTGTGTTCAGCATGGCTGAACAACGGCGACGGTCCTGCGTCGCCCATCGAGTGAGGAAGCTCCATGAGCGCACGCTACGTCGTCCGTCGAGCCGCTGACGCGGACTACCGAGACCCCGGCGCCATCGCCCCCGGCTCGAGCGGCTACACCCGCTGGCTCGGCGTCGGCTACGCCGACGGGGCCGTGCACAGCGACTTCGGTATCTCAAAGCTCGCACCCGGCGGTGAGATTCCCGCGCACGTTCACTCGTTCGAAGAGCAGTTCCACGTGCTCGAGGGCGAGGTCATCATTGTGACCCCCGAGGCCACCGTGCACCTCGTTGCCGGCGACTACGGTGTCGTGCCGATCGGTGTGCCGCACGCGTGGCGCGCCGTCGGCGACACCGACGCCGTGTGGGCCGACCTCTTCACGCCGCCGGCCCGCGAGAAGTACGGCTTCGACACCTACCGCGTCGCCGACCTTCCCGTTGTCGACCCCATCACCGTCGACGCCCGCGACCCCCGCACCCGCTCGTTCGGCAACATCCACGAAGAGCACATGAACCCGGGCAAGCAGTCGCAAGAGCTGCTCGCCGTCTCGGCCAGCATGCGCACCGCGCTGCTCGTCTACAGCGGCATCTCGCTGAAGATGATGATCGACTCTGACCTGGGGGCCACCAGCGGTTCGATGTTCATGGTGCAGTACGAGCCGACCGGCAAGGCCGGCCCGCACGACCATCCGCTCGAAGAGGTGTACCTGATTCTCGACGGGGAGGTCGACGCCACCTTCGACGGTGACCACTACCGCCTCGTGCCTGGCGACATCGCTTGGGCCGGGGTCGGCTGCGTGCACTCGTTCGAGGCCGTCGGCGCCGAGGTGCGCTGGCTCGAAACCCAGGCCCCGCAAATGCCTGCCCGTCACGCCTACCGGTTCGCGCGCGACTGGGAGTACCTCGCCGACAAGCTCAAGGAGGAGCAATGACCCGCACCATCGCCGTCATCGGAGGCACCTCCGGCATCGGCCTCGAGATCGCCAAAACTGTCGTCGCCCGCGGTGACAAAGTGATCCTTACCGGCCGCGACGCCGAGCGCACGACCGAGATCGCCGCATCCATTGGCCCGAACGCCACGGGTCTCGCGCTCGACATCTCCGAGCCCGAGACGATCGCCGAGGCGCTGAAGCCCGTCGGGCAGATCCACGGGCTCGTGCTCGCCGCCATCGAGCGCGACGCGAACAGTGTGCGCGAGTACAACATCGCCCGCGCCCGCCGCCTCGTGACGCTGAAGCTCGTCGGCTACACCGAGGTCGTGCACACGCTGCTCGACCGCCTCGAGCCGAGCGTCGACACCGGCATCGTGCTGTTCGGCGGCCGTGCGAAGGATGCGCCGTACCCGGGCTCGACCACGGTGGCGACGATCAACGGTGGCGTCGAGGGGCTCACCCACTCGATGGCACTCGAGCTCGCCCCGATGCGCGTCAACGCCCTGCACCCCGGCATCATCGGCGACACCCCGTTCTGGGCCGACAAGCCTGAGGGTGTGCTCGAGGCGTACGAATCGCGCACGCCCGGCGGCAAACTTGCCACGACCGCCGACATCGTCGACGCAACGATGTTCCTGCTGAACAACCGCGGCGTCTCGGGCATCAGCCTGTACGTCGACCGCGGCTGGCGGCTCACCTAGTCGGCTGCGCGCCCGAGTGCCGCAGCGGCGCCGGGACGTGCGCCCAGCATCCCTCGCCTCGCCGCGACGAGCGCGAGGGATGCGGCCGTTAAGGCCGCGACGAGCGCGAGAGTGGCGACCCCGCGGAACCCCGCTGCGGCGAACAGGGGAGCAGCGACGGCCGTCGCCGCCGAGCCGCCAAAGAACGCGGCCGCCATAAAGACGGTGTTCGCGCGGCCGTTCTGTGCCGGCTCGACCGAGCCGAGGGCGATCGGCTGCGTCGAGACCTGCTCGCTCGACATACCCGCCGAGACGAGCAGTAGCCCGAGCGCGGTGAGCGGCAGCACGCCCGGCGCGACCACGATGAGCGCCGCCCCGACAACGACCGCGCCGATGCACACCGCGAGCGAGATGCGCGGGCCCACGCGAGCGTGCAGCGGAGCGCCGAGGATGGTCAGTACGCCGCCGACGAGGCCCGCGAGCCCGAGCAGCGCCGCACTTCCCACACTGATGCCGAGCTCGTCGACCGCGTAGAGCGTCGCCATCGACCACAGGGCGATGAACGCCATAAAGCACAGCGCGTGGATCGCCGTCATGAGGCGCAGCGTCGGCGAGCTGGCCGCCACCTTCGGGATCGTCGCGAGGATCGTGGCGTAGCGCGGCGGGTTCTGCGGCCGCTCGGCCGGTGAGCTCGCGAGGCTCAGGGGAATCAGCGCACGCACCCCCACCGCCACGACGACCAGGGCGCCGCGCCAGCCGATGAGCGCGGCGATGCCACCGAGGGCGGTGCGCACGATGAACAGCCCGACGATGAACGAGCCGAGCAGCACCGCGGCCGTGCGGGCGCGCCGCGCCGGGGGAGCGAGCTTCAAGGCCGCCGCCACCAGCAGCTGCCCGATCGTCGCCGTCGCCCCGGCCACGAAACAGAGGGCCACGAACACG
>DASSWY010000161.1:0-8742 GCA_035704325.1 Microcella sp.
ATGGTCGCCAGCGCGATCAGCGGGATGAGCGCCAGCAGACCGAGGTACAGAGAGCCGGGCAGCGTCACGCGGGTGAGCACGTAGTCGAGGTACTCGGCGGTCGGCCGGCCGGCACGGATGCCCGGGATGAAGCCGCCGTACTTCTTCATGTTGTCCGCGACCTCCTCCGGGTTGAAGGTGATCGCGACGTAGAAGTACGTGAACCCGACGATGAGGAGGAAGTACACGATCATGTAGATCGGGTTGTCGCCCGAGACCAGGTTGTTCTGGATCCAGACGACCCACTCGGGCGCCGTCTCGCCGGCCTGCGGCTGGTTGAACTGCGCCACGAGCGCCGGCAGGTACAGAAGCGACGAGGCGAAGATGACGGGCACGACGCCGGCCATGTTGACCTTGATCGGGATGTACGTGTTGTTGCCGCCGTACGTGCGACGGCCGACCATCCGCTTGGCGTACTGCACGGGGATGCGCCGCTGCGACTGCTCGACGAAGACGACCGCCGCCATGACGAGCAGGCCGAGGCCGAGCACGAGCAGGAAGATGTCGAAGCCCTGCGCCTGGGCGATGGCCCACAGCGCCGACGGGAAGGTCGCGGCGATCGAGACGAAGA
The DNA here is from genome assembly GCA_035704325.1 of Microcella sp. Lineage (GTDB taxonomy): Bacteria > Actinomycetota > Actinomycetes > Actinomycetales > Microbacteriaceae > Microcella. Next base: position 611 of record DASSWY010000161.1, read on the forward strand.
TCAGCAGCGACATGCCGTTGCCGATGCCGCGCTCGGTGATGAGCTCGCCGAGCCACATGATGAGGCCCGTGCCCGCGGTCATCGTGATGACCATGAGGAGGATCGCGTACCAGCTCGAGTCGGTGATGAGCTGGCTGCACTCGGCCACGCCCGACGTCGTCGGGAAGAGCGCTCCCGCGCGGGCCACCGTGATGAGCGTCGTCGACTGGAGGATCGCGAGCGCGATCGTCAGGTAGCGCGTGTACTGGGTCAGCTTGGCCTGACCGGCCTGGCCTTCCTTGTACAGCGCCTCGAAGTGCGGGATGACCACGCGCAGCAGCTGCGTGATGATCGACGCGGTGATGTACGGCATGATGCCGAGCGCGAAGATCGACAGCTGCAGAAGCGCACCACCGCTAAAGAGGTTGACGAGCTGGTAGAGGCCCGTGGTGCTTTCGTTGCCCTGAAGACACAGCTGCACGTTCTGGTAGTCCACGAACGGCGCAGGGATGAACGAACCCAGACGGAAGATGGCAACGATTCCGAGGGTGAAACCGATCTTCCGGCGGAGGTCGGGCGTCTTGATGATTCGCCCGATAGCTCTGAACACGAGACCTCCCGTAGAAAAAACATGGGCATCCCGTGGCCCGGCGGCTCCAGGATGCTGGCCCGAAAGGGCCGAAGCCGGGCGGCCCCGAAGGGCCGCCCGAGCGGCTACTGAATGGAACCGCCGGCCGCGACGATCTTCTGCTCAGCAGAGCGGGAGACCTTGTCGACGGTCACGTTCAGCTTAACCGCAATGTCCCCGTTGCCGAGAACCTTGACCTTTTCGTTCTTGCGCACGGCACCCTTGGTCACGAGGTCGGCGACCGTGACGTCGCCACCCTTCGGGTACAGCTCGGCGAGCTTCTCGAGGTTGACAACCTGGTACTCCACGCGGAACGGGTTCTTGAAGCCGCGAAGCTTCGGAGCACGCATCACGAAGTTGAGCTGGCCACCCTGGAAGCCGGGGCGCACGGTGTTGCGCGCCTTCGTGCCCTTGGTTCCACGACCCGCGGTCTTACCCTTCGAGCCCTCACCGCGGCCCACGCGGGTGCGGTCCTTCTTCGCGCCGGCAGCCGGGCGAAGGTGGTGCACCTTGAGAACCTGCGGGCGCGCGACCTCCGTCGACTCTGCCTTCTTGGCCGGAGCCTTCTTGGCAGGAGCCTTGGCGGCGGGTGCCTTCTTCTCCGCAGCGGGAGCGTCAGCCTTGGCCGCCGTCGCCTTCGCGGCGGCCGGCTTCTTCGCAGCCGGAGCCTTCTTGGCGGGAGCCGTGGAAGCATCCGCCTTCGCAGCGGGCTTCTTCGCCGCCGTCGACGAGGCGGCGGGCGCCTTCTTCGCGGCGGGCTTCTTCTCAGCAGCCGGCTTCGAGGCCGCGGGGGCCTTCTTCGCCGGAGCCTTCTTCTCTTCGTCAGCCATTAGTCAATCTCCTCGACCGTCACGAGGTGCGCAACAGTCTTGACGTACCCACGGTTGGCCGGGGTGTCCTCACGCACGACGCTGTCGCCGATGCGCTTGAGGCCCAGGCTGCGCAGGGTGTCGCGCTGGTTCTGCTTCTCGCTGATTACGGACTTGATCTGGGTCACCTTCAGACGCTGGGCCATTACGCACCCGCCTTTCCGGCAGCGGCCTTCGCGGCCTCCGCCTCGGCGCGGACCAGACGGGCCGGGGCCACGTCTTCGAAGTCCAGGCCACGGCGAGCGGCGACGGCGCGCGGCTCTTCGAGCATCTTCAGCGCCTCGACGGTCGCGTGAACGATGTTGATGGTGTTGGACGAGCCAAGCGACTTGCTCAGCACGTCGTGAATACCGGCGCACTCGAGCACCGCGCGCACCGGACCACCGGCGATAACACCGGTACCGGCAGCGGCCGGACGCAGCAGCACAACGCCGGCGGCGGCCTCACCCTGAACGGGGTGCGGGATCGTCTGAGCGACGCGGGGGACGCGGAAGAAGTTCTTCTTCGCCTCCTCGACACCCTTCGAGATCGCGGTCGGAACCTCGCGGGCCTTGCCGTAGCCGACACCCACGAGGCCGTTGCCGTCGCCGACAACCACCAGTGCGGTGAAGCTAAAGCGGCGACCACCCTTGACCACCTTCGAGACGCGGTTGATCGTCACCACGCGCTCGAGGAAGGGGCTCTTTTCGGCGTCACGCGCACCACGGTCACGACCCTGGTTGCGGTCGCCGCGGCCACCGCGACGCGGCTCGCGCGTCTCGGTGGTGTTCGACTGCGACGACGCAGCGGTCTCCACGGGGGCTTCTGCCGCCACGGCCTGCTCCTTCGCGTTGTTGGTGAATTCTGCCTCGCTCACAGGCTCAACCCTGCCTCTCGCGCTCCATCGGCGATCGCCGCAACGCGACCCGCGTAACGGTTACCACCCCGGTCGAAGACGACTGCCTCCACACCGGCCTTCTTCGCACGCTCGGCAAGCAGTTCGCCCACCTTGCGCGCCTTCGCGGTCTTGTCACCGTCGAACGTACGGAGGTCGCCCTCCATCGTCGAGGCGCTGGCCAGCGTGTGGCCCTTGGCGTCGTCGACGATCTGCACGAACACGTGACGAGCCGAACGCGTCACGACGAGGCGGGGACGCTCGGCAGTGCCGACGATCCGCTTGCGCAGACGCGCGTGACGGCGGCCCTTGGCGGCCGACTTGCTCTTCCCTCGAGTACCGAGACCCATGGTTACTTACCAGCCTTTCCGGCCTTGCGGCGAACGACCTCGCCCGCGTAGCGGATGCCCTTGCCCTTGTACGGCTCGGGCTTGCGGATCTTGCGGATGTTCGCGGCGACTTCGCCAACGGCCTGCTTGTCGATGCCGCTGACGGTGAGCTTGTTGTTGCCTTCGACGGTGAACGTGATGCCCGCGGGCGGGTCAACCGTCACCGGGTGCGAGAAGCCGAGGGCGAACTCGACCGACGAACCCTTGGCCTGCACGCGGTAACCGGTGCCGACAACTTCGAGGCCCTTCGAGTAGCCCTCGGTGACGCCGACAATCTGGTTGGCGATGAGGGTGCGAGTGAGGCCGTGGAGCGAGCGCGAGTTGCGCTCGTCGTCGGGACGGGTCACGACGACCTGGTTGTCCTCGATGGCGACCTCGATGGGGCTCGCAACGGTGAGCGAGAGCTCACCCTTCGGGCCCTTGACAGTGACGGCACGGCCGTCAAGCTTCACCTCGACACCACCGGGGATGTCGATGGGCATGCGTCCAATACGTGACATGACGGGTTACCACACGTAGGCGAGGACTTCCCCACCCACGCCCTTCTGCGTCGCCTCGCGGTCGGTCAACAGACCCGAGGAGGTGGACAGGATCGCGACGCCGAGGCCACCCAGCACGTGGGGGATCTCCGTCGACTTCGCGTACACCCGGAGGCCGGGCTTCGACACGCGCTTGAGGCCGGCGATCGACCGCTCACGGTTCGGGCCGTACTTCAGCGACAGCGTCAGCGTGGTGCCGACACGAGCGTCTTCGACGGCCCAGTCGGTGATGTAGCCCTCGCGCTTCAGGATCTCAGCGAGACCCGTCTTGAGCTTTGAGTTGGGCATCGACACGGTGTCGTGGTGCGCCGAGTTGGCGTTGCGCAGTCTGGTCAGCATGTCTGCGACCGGATCTGTCATCGTCATGATGGTTGTTCCTGTTCTCGACCGGTTTCGACTCCCGGTACACCGGGGCCGACCCTGTCGATCGGGGCCCACGTGCGTGGGCCGAGTGGAGTGTTACTGAACGGCGTCGGCGGCCGTGAAGGGGAAGCCGAGAGCGCGCAGCAGGGCGCGACCCTCGTCATCGGTCTTCGCGGTCGTGACGACGGTGATGTCGAAGCCGCGGACGCGGTCGATCTTGTCCTGGTCGATCTCGTGGAACACGCTCTGCTCCTGAAGACCGAAGGTGTAGTTGCCGTTTCCGTCGAACTGGCGGTCGCTCAGGCCACGGAAGTCGCGGATGCGCGGCAGGGCAAGCGAGACGAGGCGGTCCATGAACTCCCAGGCGCGGTCGCCACGCAGCGTGACGTGAGCACCGATGGGCATGCCCTCGCGAAGCTTGAACTGAGCGATCGACTTACGCGCCTTCGTGACCTGCGGCTTCTGACCCGTGATCTGGGTAAGGTCGCGGATCGCGCCGTCGATGACCTTCGAGTCGCGAGCGGCCTCACCGACACCGGTGTTGACGACGATCTTGACGACCTTCGGCACCTGGTGCGGGTTGGTGTACCCGAACTCTTCGGTCAGCTGCTTCGTGATCTCAGCGCGGTACTTCTGCTTAAGGCGCGGCTGGATTTTGCCAGCTGCGGTTGCAGTTGCAGTGTCAGTCATTAGAACTTCTCACCCGACTTCTTGGCGTAGCGCACCCGCACGGTCTTCGAGACACCGTTCTTCTCAACGGTCTCCTCGCGGAATCCGACGCGCGTGGGCTTCTTGGTCTTGGGGTCGACGAGCATCACGTTCGAGACGTGGATGGGCGCCTCGTGCGTCTCGATGCCGCCGGTCTTCGTGCCGCGCTGCGTCTGGCCGACGCGCACGTGCTTCGTGACGAGGTGGATTCCCTCGACAACGACGCGGTTCTTGTCGGCGAGAACCTCGATAACACGACCCTGCTTGCCGCGGTCTCCACCGCGGGCCTCGGTCGCGCCCGAGATCACCTGGACGAGGTCGCCCTTTTTGATCGTGGCCATGGGTTACAGCACCTCCGGTGCGAGCGAGACGATCTTCATGAACTTCTTGTCGCGAAGCTCACGGCCGACCGGTCCGAAGATGCGGGTACCGCGGGGGTCCCCGTCGTTCTTCAGGATCACGGCGGCGTTCTCGTCGAACTTGATGTAGGAGCCGTCGGCGCGGCGGGTCTGCTTGACCGTGCGCACGATGACGGCCTTGACGACATCGCCCTTCTTGACGTTGCCGCCGGGGATCGCGTCCTTGACGGTGGCGACGATGACGTCACCGAGGCCGGCGTAGCGACGGCCCGAGCCACCGAGGACGCGGATGGTGAGCAGCTCCTTGGCGCCGGTGTTGTCGGCGACCTTGACTCTGGATTCCTGCTGAAGCATTTCCTACTCCTTTGGGTCAAGCAGGCCGAGGCCTACTTGGCCTTCTCGAGGATCTCGACGAGGCGCCAGCGCTTCGTGGCGGACAGGGGACGGGTCTCGTTGATGAGCACGAGGTCGCCGATGCCGGCGCTGTTCTGCTCGTCGTGAGCCTTCACCTTGGAGGTGCGGCGGATGACCTTGCCGTACAGCGGGTGCTTCACGCGGTCTTCCACCTCGACAACGATGGTCTTGTCCATCTTGTCGCTGACGACGTAGCCGCGACGCGCCTTGCGGTACCCGCGGGCGTTCTCGTCGCGAACGTCGTGCTCGGCCGACTCGTGGCCGGCTTCGGCCTTCTTCGTCGTCGCCATTACTTCTTCTCCTCGGTGTTCTCGTCGCCCGCGGCCTCAGCGGCCTTCTTGGTCGACTTCTTCGCCGGCTTCTCGGGCGCCTCGACGGGCGCAGGCGTGGCACGGATGCCCAGCTCGCGCTCGCGGATCACCGTGTAGATGCGGGCGATGTCGCGCTTGACCGCGCGCAGGCGGCCGTGGCTCTCGAGCTGACCGGTCGCGGCCTGAAAGCGCAGGTTGAACAGCTCTTCCTTCGCACGCTTCAGCTCGTCGAGCAAACGCTCGTCTTCGAAAGTGTCGAGCTCGGCAGGTGCCAGCTCCTTGGATCCGATCGCCATTACGCGTCGCCCTCCTCGCGCTTGATGATGCGTGCCTTGAGGGGCAGCTTGTGAATTGCACGGGTCATGGCTTCACGAGCGAGTTCCTCGGGAACGCCGGCGACCTCGAAGAGGACGCGACCCGGCTTGACGTTGGCGACCCACCACTCCGGCGAACCCTTACCCGAACCCATGCGGGTTTCGGCGGGCTTCTTGGTCAGCGGACGGTCGGGGTAGATGTTGATCCACACCTTTCCACCACGCTTGATGTGACGGGTCATGGCGATACGAGCGGACTCGATCTGCCGGTTGGTGACGTAGGCGGGAGTGAGGGCCTGAATGCCGAACTCGCCGAACGACACCGTGGTGCCGCCCGTCGCGTGACCACCGCGCTTGGGGTGGTGCTGCTTGCGGTACTTGACCTTGCGGGGAATCAGCATTCTTCTTAGCCTTCCGCTCCGGCCGCGACCGGGGCCTCAGCAGCAGCCGGACGGCCGCCGCCACGGCGGCCGCCGCGGTCCGAGTCACGACGCTCGGGGCGCGACGACTTCTGGGTCGCCTGCTCGCGAGCGAGTTCCTTGTTGGTGATGTCGCCCTTGTAGATCCAGACCTTCACGCCGATGCGGCCGAAGGTGGTCTTCGCCTCGTAGAAGCCGTAGTCGATGTTCGCGCGCAGGGTGTGCAGCGGAACGCGACCCTCACGGTAGAACTCCGAGCGGCTCATCTCGGCGCCGCCGAGACGGCCGGAGACCTGGATACGAACGCCCTTGGCGCCGGCGCGCTGCGCGCCCTGCAGACCCTTGCGCATCGCGCGGCGGAATGCCACGCGAGCGCTGAGCTGCTCGGCGATGCCCTGCGCGACGAGCTGAGCCTCGGCCTCGGGGTTCTTGACCTCGAGGATGTTGAGCTGGATCTGCTTCGCCGTGAGCTTCTCGAGGTCGGCACGGATGCGCTCGGCCTCGGCGCCACGACGACCGATCACGATGCCCGGACGGGCGGTGTGAATGTCGACGCGGACGCGGTCACGGGTGCGCTCGATCTCGATGCGGGCAACGCCCGCGCGGTCGAGGCTCGTGGTGAGCATGCGACGGATCTTGACGTCCTCAGCCACGTAGTCGGCGTAGCGCTGACCGGGCTTGGTGCTGTCGGAGAACCAGCGCGACACGTGGTCGGTGGTGATTCCGAGACGGAAACCGTACGGGTTGACTTTCTGACCCATGTCTACTTGCTCGCCTTCTTCTTGCCGGTGCTCGAGCCCGCGGCAGCCAGCTCATCGGGGGTCGACAGAACGACCGTGATGTGGCTGGTGCGCTTGTTGATGCGGAACGCACGGCCCTGGGCACGCGGCTGGAACCGCTTCAGGGTCGTGCCCTCGTCGACGAACGCGCGGGACACGTAGAGGTCCTGTTCGTCGAGGAAGGTGTTCTGCGCATCCGCCTTGACACGCGCGTTGGCGATAGCCGACGCAACGAGCTTGTAGACGGGCTCGCTCGCACCCTGGGGCGCGAACTTCAGGATGGCCAGGGCCTCGAGGGCCTGCTTGCCGCGGATCAGGTTGACGACACGACGGGCCTTCTGGGGGGTCACGCGGATGTGTCGCACGCGGGCGATCGACTCCACCATCTCTCTCCTCCTTCTTCGCCTCCGCGGTTAGCGGCGGCGACCCTTCTTGTCGTCCTTCTCGTGTCCACGGAAGGTGCGGGTGGGCGCGAACTCGCCGAGCTTGTGCCCGACCATGGTCTCGGTCACGAACACGGGGATGTGCTTGCGACCGTCGTGAACGGCGATCGTGTGCCCGAGCATGGCGGGGACGATCATCGAACGACGCGACCAGGTCTTGATGACGTTCTTGCTGTTGGCCTCGTTCTGAGTGACGACCTTGCGAAGCAGGTGGTCGTCGACGAACGGGCCCTTCTTGAGACTGCGAGGCATTCTTCTCGACTCCTACTAGCGCTTCTTACCGACGGTGCGGCGACGGACGATGAGCTTGTCGCTGGGCTTGTTCGCGCGGCGGGTACGACCCTCCGACTGACCCCAGGGGCTGACCGGGTGACGACCACCACTGGTCTTGCCCTCACCACCACCGTGCGGGTGGTCGACCGGGTTCATGGCGACACCACGAACGGTCGGGCGGACGCCCTTCCAGCGCTTACGGCCGGCCTTACCCCAGTTGATGTTCGACTGCTCGGCGTTGCCGACCTCGCCGACGGTCGCGCGGCAGCGCGCGTCGACGTTGCGGATCTCGCCCGAGGGCAGACGCAGCTGGGCGTAGGGGCCGTCCTTGGCAACAAGGCGAACCGAGGCGCCGGCCGAGCGGGCCATCTTTGCGCCGCCACCGGGGCGCAGCTCGATGGCGTGCACGACGGTACCGACGGGGATGTTGCGCAGCGGCAGGTTGTTGCCGGGCTTGATGTCGGCGCCGGG
>DASSWY010000176.1:0-8529 GCA_035704325.1 Microcella sp.
AAGGAAGACCGCGAACTCGGCGACGATCGTCTTGCCGGCGCCGGTCGGGGCGGCAACGAGCACGCTGCGACCCTCTTCAAGCGTGCGGCACGCCGCGAGCTGGAAGGGGTCGAGATCGAACGAAAGTTGATCTCGAAAGGCCGACAGCCGCGGCAGCGAGCGCATCGCCCGCGCCTGCTCGAACCGCTCGGCGGGCGACAGCGCGTCAGTCATCGCTCGCGGCGAGCCCGTACTCGTCGATCATGACGGCCTCGCGCTTCGCAACGCGCTTGTCGTTGAACGCCGCCACCGCACACGCCGCGAAGTAGAGGCCGATCAAGGGAATCGCCAGCATGATCATCGACAGCACATCGGCGGCCGGGGTCGCGAGCGCGGTAAACGCCGTGATCGCGAGAATCGCCCAGCGCCACGACTTCAGCATCGATTCGGCCGTAATCACCCGGGCGAAGTTGAGCAGCACGAGCAGCAGCGGAAGCACGAAGCCCACGCCGATCGCGAGGATGAACTTCACGGCAAAGTCGAGGTACACCCGCGCCGTCAACAGGGTCGCGGACTCGCCAAACGCGAAACCCGTCAGCAGCAGCACGATGTTCGGGAACACGAACCACGCCGCGACACAGCCCCCGATGAACAGCGGGGCGCCCGCGAGCAAAAAACCGACCGCGTACTTCTTCTCGTTTTTGTGCAGGGCGGGCACGATGAACGCCCAGAGTTGGTACAGCCACACCGGGGACGAGGCCACGATGCCCACGAGGAACATGATGATCAGCCGGGTATCGAAAGCCTCGCCAACGGTCACATAGGTGATCGCCGCTTCGCGGTCTTGCTCTTGCGCGATCTGCAAAACCGGCGCGCTCAGAGCGGCCCAGATCGGGTCAACGACCCACCAGCCAGCAATGCCGGCCACGATGATCGCGAGACCCGCGATCGTGATGCGCTTGCGCAGTTCGACCAGGTGCTGGCCGAGGGTCATGCGGCCCTCGGGATTCCGGGACCGCGGAGGGCGGTCGCTCACCGCCTACTTGGTGGTGGTCGAGTCGGGGCCGTCCGACTTCGCCTCGGCGTTCGCCGTGCCGTCGGTGTTCGTGGCGCCGTTGTCGTCTTTACCCGCCTTGATTTCTTTCTTGAAGATCGTCATCGACTGACCCAGGCTCTTCGCGAGCTGGGGAAGCTTGGGGGCGGCGAACAAGAGCAGGATGACCAACAGGAGGATCAGGCCGGTCCAGCCAGAGAGTTGGGGCATTCAGCTCACGTCCTTCACGTAGCGGTGGTGCGAGGTGCTCACGAGTCTAACCCTCGACGCTGGGCGGCAAGCGCGCGTTCGGCCCAGTGTCGCGCCTCGTCCCTCGCCTCGGGGGTCACGATGTGCCCCGCCGTGCCGACTCGGGCCGCGAGGCGGCCGATTTTCGCGGTGTGCGAGAGCGAGACGGTCGCGAGAACGCGACCGGGAGCATCCGGAATCGGATCGACGCTCTCGGGCAGGTAGTCGGCGATCAGCGGGATGGCGTCTTCGGCGATGTCGATTTGGATGCGCGTCGCTCCGGAGGCGGCTCCGCTGAACAGCGCCGCCGGGTCGGCGAGCGACGCGGGATGCGCGTCCGCCTCCCCCACGGAGCTCACGGACGCCATGCGGTCAAGTCGGAACGTGCGCTCGGCTTCGCGGTGCACGCACCAGGCGCGCAGGTACCAGACACCATCAACGGAGTCGAGGCGAATCGGGTCGACGAGCCGCTCCTGGCGGTCGCCATCGCCCGTCACGTAGTCGAGTCGGAGGCGCTGCCCCGCCGACTGCGCGGCGCGCACCGTGCGCAGCACCTCACCCGGGTCGATGACGTCGACCGCCACGGGCGCGAGCTGCGCCGACGCGCCCCGGGTGAGCTTCTCGCGGAGTGCGGCAAGGTCATCGCGGTCGGCGAAGTCGGGCAGAGCGGCGAGGGTCTGCAAGCCGGCGAGCAGCGCAGCGGCCTCACGGCCCGACAGGCGCGGTTGTTCGGTGAGAGGCGCCTGACGGAAGCGGATGATCTGCTCGTCGTCAAACTGATCCCAGTCGATGTCGAACATGCCCGCGCCGGGAAGGACGCTGCCGCTCGCGTCGGGAACGCCGCTCACGGCAATGAGTTCTACCGAGCGGCGGATGCGCTCTGGCGTCGTGCCGAAGTGCGCTGCCGCCTCGTCGACTGTGACTTGCACCTGATCGATCAGGTAAGGAACCAACGCGAGAAGGAACGTCAGCCGATCGGGCGTCGTGCCGAGAGCCTCGCGCGCGTCAGCCATGGGCGGCCACCACGCGTTCCCAGCGCTCGACGACGGCATCGACCAGAGCGGGCGGGCCGAGAACCTGAACCTCGTCACCGAAACCGGCGAGCTCGTCGGCGAGCAGCGTCAGATCGGTTGATCGCACGTGCAACACCTCGCCCTCACTGTGTGAACCGCGGCGGTTGCGCAGCACGACGTCGGCCTCGCTGCCGGGTTGCGTGCGCACGGTCGCGACGTTGTGGCGCCAGAGCTCCGCGAGTTCGACGAGCGCGCGCTCGGCGTCGCCCGGTGCCGCCGCACGAGCGCTGCCAGCCAGCTGACGAACGGTGCCCACAATGCGCTGCAGCAGAAAGGTACGCTCCCCGTCGCGCACTTCGTCGTAGGCCAGCAGGTGCCAGCGCCCCTCGTGCTGGACGAGCGCGAGCGGGGACACGCGACGCAACTCGGGGCGCGCATCCCCCGGTTTGAGATACGAAAATTCGACCTGGCGGCCGCGCGAGATCGCCACCGTGAGCGGGTTGTGGGCACGATCGAGCGCGCGCAGCGTGGGCGCAACGCCGATCACGGCGTCACCGATGGTCACCCCCAAACCGCGGAGCTTCGTGAGCGCGCGACGTGAGTCGTCGCTCAGTGAGCCCTCGCGCCACACCTGGCCGGCAAGCGACAGCAGTGCCAACTCGTCGGCGGTGAAGGCGACGTCGTCGGGCATCGGGTACGCGTCGCGAGAGACGCGGTAGCGCTGCAACTTGGTGTCGCCATCGGCGCCGAGCTGGTCGATGGTCTCGAGCGGGATGCCGAGATCGCGCAGGTCGTCTTTGTCGCGCTCGAACTGGCGCTCGAGGCTCGCGTTGTCGGCCCCGGCCACGTAGCGCTGCGCGTAGCCCTCGACCGTTGACAGAATCTGGCTCTTGGTGAGCCCCGTGTCGGTCGCGATCAAGGCGAGCACGAGGTGAAAGAGACGCTCCTCGGCCGGTGTACGGCGTGCGGGCGTGTCAGCGGTCACAGCCGCCATCCTAGAACGCGACCGACGCTCAGGCGCGGTCTTCGATGCCGAGAATGTCGACGACGAACACCATGGTGCTGCCCGCAGGAATGGTCGCGGGCGACTGGTCCTCCGGGTAGCCCAGCTCGGGGGGAATCACGACAACAACCTGTGAGCCGACGGTCTTTCCGACGATCGCCTCGGCGAGGCCGGGGACGATGCCGTCTTCCTGTTCGAGGAAACTGACCGCCGGGAAGGTCGCGGGCGCGCCGCGCTCCCAGCTCGAATCGAAGACGCTCTCCGCGTCCCACAAGACGCCCGTGTAGTGCATGACCACGCGATCTCCCTCGGCGACCTCAGCGCCGTCACCGAGAGTCAGCACGTGATCAATCAGTTCCGTGGGCGGCTCCTCGTTCGGGATCGTGATTCCGGGTCGGCCGTTGGGCGCGGTCACGACGGCGGGCACTCCGTCTGCTCCGAGCTGCGGAAGCCCCGTCGCCTTGGCAAGGTACGCAGCCTGTACATCGAGCACGAGAACGACAGGGGCGTCGTCGGCGAGACCGAGGGACGGGTCGAGAGCTCCCTCGCCGAATACGTCGGCGATGGTGGCGGTCGCCGCGATGCGCGAACCGACCTCGGCACACTGCACAACCTCGGCGAGAATGTCCATGTCGGAGCCGGCGGTGCGGCGCAGCGGATTCGCCGTTGGGTCATAGGCGCTCTGGGTGATGAGCGTGCCGTCGACACCCGAATACAAGCTCACCTGAAAGTCGACCACTTGTCTGGGCTGAATCAGCTCACCGTCGCCATCGACGAGAACGGCACGCTCGGCCCCATTCGTGCGCAACGGCGTGGGGAAGGTCACCTCGGGCGGAGTGAAGAGTTCTCCTTCGACCTCGACGTAGCTCGGCGATTCCCCCGCCGGAATCGCGGGCTCGCAATCACCATCAGACGTCAGGGGTGCGCACGCGGTGAGCGTCGCGAGAAGTGCGGTCGAAGCAAGCAGCGCGGAAACAGTGCGCACGAGTCCTCTTTCGTTCGGGCAGGTCACGATCACTCTATCGGGGCGGGTCACTCGACCGGCGAGGTGGAGTCGGGCGCCGCACGGTCGCCAGCCGCGGCACGCGCGGCCGTCGACTGCGCCTGTCGTGCGGCCTTGCGCAGACGCTTCGCGCTGGCCTGACGATCGCCGACGGCCCCGGGCGTCCAGATCTCGACGTCGTCGTCGCTCGCCTCGGTCTTCGACCCGCGCCGCGCCTTGGTGAAGGCGGGGGCGCCGTCGGCCAAACGTCGGGCGGTAATGAGGAAGCCCGTGTGCGCCACCATGCGGTGATCGGGTCGCACGGCAAGCCCGTCGAGGTGCCAGCCACGAACCATCGTCTCGTGGGCATCCGGTTCGGTGAAGCGCTCCGTGTCGCGTAGCGCCTCGGCGACGCGCGACAGCTGCGTCACCGTGGCCACATAACAGAGCAGCACCCCGCCGGGGGCGAGGGCGTCGGCGACGACGTCGAGGCACTCCCACGGTGCGAGCATGTCGAGCACGGCACGGTCGGCGCCGCCCGCAGCGACGGTCGAGGGCAGCTGCTCTTGCAGGTCGCCCAGAGTGATGGACCAGTTCGGCACCGCGCCACCACTGAAGGTTTCGACGTTGCCGCGGGCAATGTCGGCGAATTCTTCTCGTCGCTCGAAGGAGTAGAGGTGCCCCTCCGGCCCGATCGCGCGGAGCAGCCACATCGAGAGGGCACCCGAGCCAACACCGGCCTCGATGACGCGGGCGCCTGGGAAGATGTCGGCGACGCCGAGAATCTGGGCAGCATCCTTCGGATAGATGATCGCGGCGCCGCGCGGCATCGACATGACGAAATCGGTGAGCAGCGGGCGAAGCGCGAGATAGGCAACCCCGGCCGAGTTTTCGACGACGCTGCCGTCGGGGCGGCCGATGAGCTCTTCATGCGCCAGCGCGCCCCGGTGCGAGTGGAAGGAGCCGCCCTCGTGCAGGGTCACCGTGTTGAGCCGGCCCTTCGGGTCGGTCAACTGCACCTGGTCGCCGAGGCGGAAGGGGCCGCGGCGTCGCTCGGCGCTCATCGGGTCACCGCCGACGCGAGGGTGACCCGGTGCTGATTGAGCACGGTCGTGAGCTCGGCAACGGTCCGGCCCTCGAGCCCGTTTGCCCAGATGACGTGCGACGGCCCCTCGTCGAGCCCGAGGTGCAGCGGCACGCCGATCGTGGCGGCGCCCGACGCGACGGCCGAGGCGAGCCCGAACCGCGAATCTTCGATCGCTACACACGCCTCGATATCGACGCCGAGCGCTCGAGCAGCCGCGAGGTACGGCTCGGGGTGCGGTTTCGGCTCGGTGACATCGTCGCCGGCGATGACCACAGCGAAGACGTCGTCGCCGATCGCGCGCGCGACCCGCAGCGCCATGCGGCGCAGCGACATCGTCACGAGGGCCACAGGAATGCCCGCGTCGCCCAGTTGCTGAATCAGCTCACGTGCGCCCGGGCGCCACGGCACGGCCTCGTCGATCTGCGCCAGCACCTCATCGGTCAGGCGGTCGATGATCGCGGGAATCGGCAGCTCAACACCGGCGCTCTGCAGAATGCCGGCAGACGCCTCGAGGCCCGAACCCACGAGCTGCATCGCGTCTTCGGTCGTCCACGTGTGGCCGAACGACTCAACGAGTCGCACCTCAGCGGCCATCCAGTAGGGCTCTGTGTCGACGATCGTGCCGTCCATGTCCCACAGCACGGCGGCGGGTCGGTCGAGGGGCTCGGGGGCGCTGGTCACGACGCACGAGTCTAGTTGCGTTCTATCCTGGGGGACGCTCCGGTGAGGCCCGGGGCACCCCGAGTGAGAAGAGGGCGCGTGGCGCACACGGATCTGTTTCGCACCGGCCGCCTGCTGGTGGTCGCGTTCGAGGGCTGGAACGACGCGGGCGAGGCCGCGAGCGGCGCGGTACGCGCGCTCAAGGACGTGCTCGACGTCGCCCCTATCGCCGACATCGATCCGGAGGACTACTACGACTTCCAGCTGAACCGGCCGATGATCGAGATGGATGACGAGGGGCGACGCCGACTGCGCTGGCCCGGGGTGACCCTGTTTGGGCCGGTGGCGGATGACGGGCTGCCGCGCGCATCCGAATTGACGGCCGACGAGCCGATCACAGTGAGCGGAACGAACCACGACAACGTCTACCTGCTGCTCGGCACCGAGCCGTCGCGCGGCTGGCGCACCTTCGCCACCGAGACGGTCGACCAGGCGCTGACCGCCGACATCACGGGCATCATCATGCTGGGCGCGCTGCTCGCCGATGTGCCGCACTCGCGACCCATCGCGGTGACGGCCACGAGCGAGAACCCCGACGTGCGCGACGAGCTGGGCATTGAGCGCTCGACGTACGAGGGGCCGGTCGGCATCTTGAGCGTCATCGCCGAGGCCGCCGAGGAGGTCGGCATTCCGACCGTGTCGCTGTGGGCCTCGGTGCCGCACTACGTGCACAACGCGCCCTCCCCCAAGGCGACCCTCGCGCTGCTCGACCGCCTCGAAGAACTCATCGACGTGACGATCCCCCGCGGCGACCTGCTCGACGAGGCGCGCACCTGGGAGGAGGGCATCGACGCCCTCGCCGACGACGACGACGACATGCGCTCGTACATTCAGCAGCTCGAGAAGGCGCGGGATGCTGTCGAGGCTCCCGAGGCGAGTGGCGAGGCCATCGCGCAAGAATTCGAGCGCTACCTGCGCAAGCAGGACGACGGCGAACCGGGCGGCGACATCGGCGGCGACACCCGCGCCTAGGGCGGCTACCTAGGGCTGCAGCACGCCCGTCGACAGCAGCACGAGCAGGGTGCCGCCGAGCAGCACGCGGTAGATCACGAACGGCAGGAACGAGCGCTTCGAGATGTAAGCCATGAGGCCCGCGATCACGGCGAGGCCGACGACGAACGACACCACGGTTGCGGCGATCGTCTCGCCCCAGCCGAAGGGGCCGGTCGAGGTCGTCTCCCCCAGCGCGTTCACCAGCTCGTAGAGGCCTGAACCGAAAACAGCCGGGATCGCGAGCAAGAAGGCGTAGCGCGCCGCGGCCGGGCGCGTGTAGCCGAGGGCGAGGCCCATGGTCGTGGTGGCGCCTGACCGCGACACGCCCGGCACGAGCGCGAGCATCTGCGCGAGCCCGTACCAGAGCCCGTGCGGGTAGGTGAGGTCGGTGAGCTCGCGCGTGCGGCGACCGAGGTAGTCAGCGAGCCCCAGCAACAGGCCGAAGCCGATCAGGGTGATCGCCACGATCCAGAGCGAGCGGAATGCCTCCCGGATGTATTCCTGGCCGAGGTAACCGGCGACGACGATCGGCACGGAGCCGATGATGATCAGCCAGCCCATGCGAACATCCGGGTCGTTCGCGGGAACGCCGCGTCGAAAGACGCTGGCGAACCAGCGCGACAGGATGCGCGTGATGTCGCGCCAGAAGAACAGCACGACCGCGAGTTCGGTGCCGATCTGAGTGATCGCGGTGAACGTCGCGCCCGGGTCGGTAGCGGCGGGCAGGAACTCGCCCACGATGCGCAGGTGCGCGCTTGACGAGATCGGCAGGAACTCAGTCAGCCCCTGGACGATGCCGAGGATGATCGCGTCAAGGTAAGTGCTCGTGCTCACGGGATCGCGCGTCGCCTTCTAGTAGTTCAGGAGGAAATCGGTGAGGGCGCGGTGGCCGAAGTCGAGGGCGTCGAGCGGCACGCGCTCGTCGACCCCGTGGAACATCGCCGGGAAGTCGAGCTCGGGCGTGAGCTTCAGCGGAGCGAAGCCGTAGCCCGTGATGCCGAGCTCGCTGAGCGCCTTATTGTCGGTGCCGCCGCTCAGCAGGTAGGGCAGCACCTGCGCCTCGGGGTCGTGGGCCAGCAGTGTGCCCACCATCGCGTCGACGATGGGGCCCTCGAACGGATTCTCGAGGCCGACGTCCTGCGTGACGATCTCGAGCTCGATCTCGTCGCCGATCAGTTCGCGGACGCGGGCGAGCACGCCCTCCTCCTCGCCCGGGAGGGTGCGGATGTCGATGAGCGCCTCGGCCGTGTCAGGGATCACGTTGTGCTTGTATCCGGCGTTCAGCAGCGTGGGGTTGCTGGTGGTGCGCAAGGTCGCCGTCAGGAAGCCCGCCGCCGTGCCCGTGCGCAGCAGCAGCTCGTCGGGGCCGGTCTGTTCGGGGTCGGCGTCGAGCAGGCGGGCGATCTCGGCGAGCAGCTGACGCGTCGTATCGGTGAGGTGCAGGGGCCACTGTTCGCGGCCGAGCGTCAC
>DASSWY010000294.1:0-2632 GCA_035704325.1 Microcella sp.
GAAGAACGCGACCCCCAGGGGCAGCACGATCGCAGCGCGCCGCCAGTCGCGCCAGAAGAACAGCCCGAAGCGTCGATCGATCATGATCATGCCCGTGATCGAAATCACGAGCGCGATCAGGTAGCTGAAGCCGATCATGATGAGGCGGCTAGACGCGGGCGACCGTCGGCACGAGGGGCTCGGGCAGGGGCTCGGTCGAGGTGTCGCCGCGCAGGCGCTTCACCAGCACCTCCGCGCTGATCAAGCACATCGGCAGGCCGATGCCGGGAATGGTCGAATAGCCCGCGTAGTAGAGCCCGCGCACCTTCTTCGACACGTTGCCGGCCCGGAAGAACGCCGACTGCTTCAGCACGTGCGCGGGCCCGAGCGCCGTGCCGCGCCACGCGTTGACGTCCTCGGCGAAGTTGCCGGGGCCGTAGGTGCGACGCACGACGATGCGATCGGCCAGGTCGGGGATACCCGCCCACTCGCTGATCTGCGCGATGATGCGGTCGGCGTAGGTCTCGAGCGGGGTGTCGCCGTCGCCGTCGACATCGCCGCGGCCGAACGACAGGTCGGCGGGTGCCGGAACGAGCACGAACACGTTTTCGTGACCCTCGGGCGCAACCGACGGGTCGACACCCGACGGCTTGCAGATGTAGAGCGACGCCGGGTCGGGCCACGACGGGCTCTCGCCGAAGATCTTCTCGAAGTTTTCGCGCCAGTCAGCGGCGAACAGCAGGGTGTGGTGCTCAAGCTGAGGCAGCTCGCCCTCGATGCCGAGGTACATGAGCAGCGCGCTCGGCCCGGCCGTCGCCTTCTGCCAATACGACTCGGGGTAGGTCTGGCGCTCGACCGGCAACATCGTTGTTTCGACGTGGTGCAGATCAGCCGCGGCGACGACGATGTCGGCGTCGAGCTGTTCGCCGTCCTCGAGGACGACGCCCCGGGCATCCCCTGTCGCCTCATCAACCAGGATGCGCGAGACGGGCGCGTTTAGCCGCAGCGTCGCGCCCTGCTCCTCCGCGACGGCGGCGACGCGCTCAATCAGCTTCGCGAAGCCGCCCATCGGGTAGAGCACGCCGTCAGAGAGGTCGAGGTGCGACATCAGGTGGTACATCGCCGGAGTCAGGAACGGCGACGAGCCGAGGAAGACGGCCGGGTAGCCGAGAATCTGGCGCAGCCGCAGGTCGCGGAAGCGCGCGCCGACGAAGCTGTCGAGGTTCTGAAAGAGCAGCTTGACGAGCTTGCCCGCGCGCTTCAGCACGTCGCCGCGCATGATCGGGCCGAGCGACTCAAAGCTCGTGTACAAGAAGCGTCGCTTCGCCATCACGTAGGTGTCTTCGGCCGAGTCGAGGTAGCGCTCAAGCTTCGCGCCCGCGCCCTTCTCGATCGACTCGAACAGCGCCACGTTGTCGTCGCGGTTCGCGGCGATGTCGGTGGGCCGGTCGAAGCCCTCGGTGATGACCCGGTAGCCGGGGTCGAGCTGAATCAGCTCGAGCTGCTCGGCGGTCGAGGTGCCGCACAGCTTGAAGAAGTGGTCGAAGACCTCAGGCATGAGGTACCAGCTCGGCCCGGTGTCGAAGCGGAAGCCGTCGACCGACCACGAGCCGGCGCGGCCGCCGAACTGGTCGCGCTTTTCGACGAGGGTGACGTCGTGGCCGTCGCGGGCAAGCAGCGCGGCCGACGACAGGCCGGCGATGCCGCCGCCGATCACAATGACGCGGCTCATGCGGATGCTCCGATCGCGGGAGTTGCGACCGGTCGCGGCGCGCGCGGGGTGCGCCCCGCCGCCGCCTCGGCGAGCAGACGGGCCTTTACGGCCGTCGGCACGCTGATACGCGCGCGGATGAGGGTGTCGGCGGGCGTCTTGCGGATGCGCGCGGCGAGTTCCTGAAAGAGGCTCTGGGCGAGCGCGACCGCGCGCCGGCTGCCGGCGGGGAGGTCGGGAATCACGGCGGCCGAAACCCGCAGGTCGGCATCGATGTCGTCGAGCAAGCGGTGCTTCTCCTGTTCCGTGAACTGGTCGACGCGGACTCCGGGGAAGTAACTGCGCCCGAGCGTCTCGACGTCGGCCGCGAGGTCACGCAGGAAGTTGACCTTCTGGAAGGCGGCGCCGAGGGCGCGGGCTCCGCGCACCATGCGCTCATTCTGCGGGTCGCTGATCGGCTGATCCTGAAGGAATGCCCGCAGACACATGAGGCCCACGACCTCGGCTGAGCCGTAGACGTAGAGCTCGAAGCTTTCTTGGTCGTGCTCGGTGTCGGTCAGATCCATGCGCATCGAGTGAAAGAACGGCGCGGTGAGCTCTTCTCCGAAGCCCACCTCGCGGGCCGTGCGGGCGAAGGCGTGCACGACGAGGTTCGTCGAGTAGCCGGTCGCCATGGCGCGGTGGGTCTCGGCCTCGAACTCGTCGAGGTAGGTGCCGGCGGCAGACGAGTCGAGGCCTGCCTCGGCGACACCGCCATCGACGATTTCGTCGGCGACCCGCACGAGCGCGTAAATGTTTTGGACGTGTTGGCGCACGCGCGGTTCGAGCAGCTTCGACGCGAGCCCGAACGACGTCGAGTAGCGGCGGATCACCCGCCCGGCGATTTCGTCGGCGACACGGTCGTACAGGCTGAGGCGCGTGAGCGTCATCGGGGGGTCACTT
>DASSWY010000004.1:0-8159 GCA_035704325.1 Microcella sp.
GCTTCGGCCAAACACGCGGTGCGCGAGCAACGCTACCCCCGCCATGAGGACGAGATAAGCGACAATCTGCGCCACCCACCCCAGGGCAGAGTCCATGGCGACAAGGGGCCGAATCGCGTCGTTTTGGCGCAGCACGAGCCACGCCACGAAGACGCCGACGAGAACGACTCCCCCGCCCACGGACACAATTCGGAGGGTGACGGCACGTCGCGAACGGATCGGAGACATCCTCAAACCCTATCGAGCACTCAGCCACCGCGCCGCGAGAGTGCACAGACGTCACGACAACGGCCCCGACCGCGCCTGATGGCGCTGATCGGGGCCGTGTCGTGTTGCGGGATGCGCGCGGCGGCTACTCGACGCTCGCGCCGGCCAGCCACGCCGGCAGCTCAGTGCCGATCGTGTCACCGACGGTGTGCACCCGGATGTCGTTCGTGTCGCCCGGGATTCCGGGAGGCGAACCCGAGATCACGACGACCTTGTCGCCCTTGACCGCGAGGTTGTTGCCGAGCAGCGCCTCGTCGACCTGGCGGTACATCGCGTCGGTGTGGGTCACGCGCTTGACGAGGAACGACTCGATGCCCCATGTGAGGGCCATGCGGCGCTGGATCGCCTCGCTCGGAGTGAACGCCTTCATCGGGATGCGGAAGCGCAGGCGGCTCATGCGGCGAGCCGAGTCGCCCGACTCGGTGAAGACGCAGACGAACTTCGCATCCACGAAGTCGGCGACCTCGGCCGCGGCGAGGGTGATCGCGCCACCCTGCGTGCGCGGCTTCGTGCCGAGCGGAGGAATGCGCTCGAGGCCGTGCTCTTCCGTCGAGTCGACAATGCGCGCCATGGTCGAGACCGTGATGACAGGAAACTCGCCGACGCTCGTCTCGCCCGACAGCATGACCGCGTCGGCGCCGTCGAGCACCGCGTTTGCGACGTCGGAGGTTTCGGCACGGGTCGGGATGGGGCTTGAAATCATCGACTCGAGCATCTGCGTGGCCACGATGACGGGCTTCGCCATGCGGCGCGCCAACTCAACCGCGTGCTTCTGCACGATCGGGACAGCCTCGAGGGGCAACTCGACACCGAGGTCACCGCGGGCGACCATGATGCCGTCGAAGGCGTCAACGATGCCCTCGAGCGCGTCGACGGCCTGCGGCTTCTCGATCTTCGCGATGACGGGGATACGGCGGCCCTCTTCGGCCATAATCTCGTGCACCCGGGTGATGTCTTCGGCGTTGCGCACGAAGGACAGCGCGATGTAGTCGGCGCCCAGCTTGAGGCCCCAGCGCAGGTCGTCTTCGTCCTTCTCTGACAGCGCGGGCACGTTGACCGCGACACCGGGCAGGTTGATGCCCTTGTTGTTCGACACGGGGCCGGCGACGACGACCTCGGTGCGCACGCGCACACCGTCGGTGTCGATCACGCGCACCTTGACCTTGCCGTCGTCGATCAGCAGGAAGTCGCCCGGCTTCACGTCGTCAGGGAGGCCCTTGAAAGTCGTCCCGACGAGCTCTTTCGTGCCCTCGACCTCTTCGGTCGTGATCGTGAAGATGTCGCCCTCGGCCAGTTCGTGCGGGCCGTTCGCGAACTTGCCCAGGCGGATCTTCGGACCCTGCAGGTCGACGAGGACCGCAACCGCGCGGCCCGCGTCGGCCGCGGCCTGGCGCACGTTGCGGTAGACCTCTTCGTGCACGGCGTAGGTGCCGTGGCTGAGGTTCATGCGGGCGACGTTGACGCCCGCCTCGATGATGGCGCGAATGTTCTCGTAGCTCGACGTCGCCGGCCCGAGGGTCGCGACGATCTTTGCTCGTCTCATGGGGTCCTTCAGTGAGTTGGGGTGGTGGTAGACGCGGGCACCGAAGCGCTCGCGGTGTTAGACCGCGATGGGGCGGTCCGTGGCCCGCACGGGGGCGGGAAGCTCGGTGGAACCCTGCAGGTAGCGGTCGATCTCGGCGGCCGCCGCGCGACCCTCCGCGATCGCCCAGACGATGAGCGAGGCGCCGCGACCGGCGTCGCCGGCGACAAACACGCCGGGCTCAACCGTCGTGTAGTCGGCGTCGCGTCGGATCGTGCCCCGCGCATCCACGGGAAGCGGAAACTGCGCGTCGAGCGACGCGGTGTCGGCGCCCGTGAAGCCGAGCGACAAGAGCACCAGGTCGGCCGGAATCTCGCGTTCGGTGCCCGGCTTCGGCACGCGGCGGCCGTCGACGAAGGCGGTCTCGGCGACCACGACAGCCCGGACCTCGCCGGCATCGTTCGTCAGGAACTCGACGGTGGAGGCGAGGTACATGCGCTCACCGCCCTCTTCGTGCGCCGACTGCACCTCGAACAGGGTGGGCTGCATGGGCCACGGCTGCGTGTCGGGGCGCTCGCTCGGGGGCTGCACGCCGATGGCGAGGTTCGTGACGCTGAGGGCACCCTGCCGGTGTGCCGTGCCGATGCAGTCGGCGCCCGTGTCGCCGCCGCCGAGCACGACAACGTGCTTGCCTTCGGCCGTGATCTGCTCGGCCACGGTGTCGCCAGCCTGCACGCGGTTCGACTGGGTCAGGTACTCCATGGCGAAGTGCACGCCGAGCGCGTCGCGACCCGGAATCGGGAGGTCACGGGGACGCGGCGCGCCCGTGGCCACGAGCACGGCGTCGTAGCGGCGACGCAGCTCGTCCCAGGTGATGTCGACGCCGATCTCCACGCCCGCGCGGAAGCGCGTGCCCTCGGCCTGCATTTGGGTGAGGCGCTGGTCGAGGTGGCGCTTCTCCATCTTGAAGTCGGGGATGCCGTAACGCAGCAGGCCGCCGATGCGGTCGTCCTTCTCGAAGACGGCAACCGTGTGACCCGCGCGCGTCAGCTGCTGGGCGGCGGCGAGACCGGCCGGGCCGCTGCCCACGACGGCGACGGTCTTGCCGGTCAGCCGCTCGGGCGGAGCCGGCTGCACCCAGCCGTTGTTCCAGGCCTGCTCGATGATCGACGCCTCGACCTGCTTGATCGTGACCGCAGGCTGGTTGATCGCCAGCACGCACGACGACTCACAGGGCGCCGGGCAGAGCTTGCCGGTGAACTCGGGGAAGTTGTTCGTCGCGTGCAGGCGCTCGATGGCCTGTCGGCCTTCGCCGCGCCAGGTCAGGTCGTTCCACTCAGGGATCAGGTTGCCGAGCGGGCAGCCCTGGTGACAGAACGGGATGCCGCAGTCCATGCAACGGCCAGCCTGACGGCGCAGCTGGCCGGGGTCGCCCTGCTCGTAGACCTCTTTCCAGTCCATGAGCCGGATCGGAACGGGTCGTCGCGGCGGGAGTTCCCGCTCGGGCACGTTGATGAATCCGCGGGGGTCAGCCACCGGTCACCTCCAGAATGCGGCCCCACACGATGTCGCCATCGGGGTCGAGGCCTTCGTCGAGCGCCGTCTGCCGGGTGGCGAGAACGGCGGCGTAGTCACGGGGAAGCACCTTCACGAAGCGGTCAAGCGCCGCATCGCCGTCGGCGAGCAAACGGGCGGCGAGAGCCGACTCGGTCTCGTCGTGGTGCTTCTTCAAGAGCTCAGTGACGAGCTCACGGTCGTCGGCATCGAGCGGGCCGAGGGTCAGCTCGCCGGTTGTCAGCGCATCGCGGTTGACCCGCTCGTCGCTGAGGTCGAGCACGTAGGCCGTGCCCCCCGACATGCCGGCGCCCAGGTTGCGGCCCGTCTCGCCGAGAATCAGCGCGGTGCCGCCGGTCATGTATTCGAGGGCGTGGTCTCCAACGCCCTCGACGACCGCGGTGGCTCCCGAGTTACGCACGAGGAAGCGCTCGCCGACGATGCCGCGGATGAACAGTTCACCGCTGGTTGCGCCGTACCCGATGACGTTGCCCGCGATGACGTTGCGCTCGGCGTGGAAAACCGCCTCGCGTGCGGGTCGCACGATGACGCGGCCGCCCGACAGGCCCTTGCCGACGTAGTCGTTGCTGTCGCCGTAGAGGCGCAGCGTGATGCCGCGCGGCATGAACGCCCCCAAGCTCTGACCGGCCGACCCCGTGAGGGTGACGTCGATCGTGTCGGGCGCGAGACCGTGTTCGCCGTGCCGCACGGTGACGGCGTTGCCGAGCATTGTGCCGACGGCGCGTTCAGTGTTGCGAATCGGCAGGTCGATGCGCACCGGCTGCGCGTGTTCGAGGGCGTCGGCCGACAAACGGATGAGCTGGTTGTCGAAGTGCTCTTCGAGCTCGTGGTCTTGACCCACTCGACGGGTGCGCGCGGCATCGCTCGGGAACACCGGGCCCGACAGGATCGGCGCCAGGTCGAGGCCGTCGGCCTTCCAGTGCCGGATGGCGCGGTCAACGTCGAGCAGTTCGCTGTGCCCGATGGCCTCTTCGAGGCTGCGGAAGCCGAGCTGCGCGAGGTACTCACGCACCTCTTGAGCCAGGAACTGGAAGAAGTTCATGACGAATTCCGGGGTGCCGGTGAAGCGCTTGCGCAGCTCGGGGTTCTGCGTCGCTACACCGACGGGGCAGGTGTCGAGGTGGCACACCCGCATGAGGATGCACCCCGAGACAACCATGGGAGCGGTCGCGAAACCGTATTCCTCAGCCCCGAGCAGGGCCGCGATCACGACGTCGCGCCCGGTCTTCATCTGGCCATCGACCTGCACCGTGACGCGTTCGCGCAGCTGGTTAAGCATGAGCGTCTGCTGCGCCTCGGCGAGACCGATCTCCCACGGAGTGCCCGCGTGCTTCAGCGAGTTCAGGGGGCTGGCGCCCGTGCCACCGTCGTGACCCGAGATGAGAATGACGTCGCTCTTCGCCTTGGCGACACCGGCCGCCACGGCGCCGATGCCCGACTCGCTCACGAGCTTGACGTGGACGCGGGCCTTCGGGTTCGAGCGCTTCAGGTCGAAGATCAACTGCTTCAGGTCTTCGATCGAGTAGATGTCGTGGTGCGGCGGCGGCGAGATGAGGCCGACACCGGGGGTGCCGTGACGCAGGCGCGCGATCCACGGGTACACCTTGTTGGC
Source organism: Microcella sp. (assembly GCA_035704325.1). Lineage (GTDB taxonomy): Bacteria > Actinomycetota > Actinomycetes > Actinomycetales > Microbacteriaceae > Microcella. The sequence goes on from DASSWY010000004.1 coordinate 4,977, forward strand.
CGGCAGCTGCCCACCCTCGCCCGGCTTCGCACCCTGCGCCATCTTGATCTGGATGTCGTCGGCGTTCGTCAGGTACATGCTCGTCACGCCAAAGCGGCCAGAGGCGACCTGCTTGATGGCGCTGCGGCGTTCGGGGTCGAGCAGGCGCTCGACGTCTTCGCCGCCCTCGCCGGTGTTGCTGCGGCCGCCGATACGGTTCATCGCGATGGCGAGCGTTTCGTGCATCTCGGGGCTGATGGCGCCCATGCTCATGGCGCCGGTCGTGAAGCGCCGAACGATCGACTCGATCGGCTCGACCTCGTCGAGCGGCACGGGGGCGCGCAGGCCGTCCTTGAAGCGGAACAGCCCGCGCAGCGTCATGAGCTTCTCGGCCTGCTCGTCGACGGCCTTCGTGTACTCGCGGAAGATGTCGTAGCGACCCGACTTCGTGGCGTGCTGCAGGCGGAACACCGTCTCGGGGTTGAACAGGTGCGGCGGGCCCTCGCGGCGCCACTGGTACTCGCCGCCGCTGGGCAGGCGCTCGTGGGGGTTCGCGGGGGCGGATGCGGGATACGCGTGCGCGTGTCGGCGCGCGTTCTCTTCGGCGATCGTCTCAATGCCGACGCCGCCCAGGATGCTCGTGGTGCCGGTGAAGTAGCGGTCCACGAACTCCTGGCTGAGCCCGACGGCCTCAAAAGCCTGGGCGCCGGCATAGGAGCCCACGGTCGAGATGCCCATCTTCGACATGATCTTGAGCACGCCCTTGCCGAGCGCCTTGATCACGTTCGCGACGGCCTTTTCGGGGGTGATCCCGGTGATCATGCCGCTGCGGACGAGATTCTCGACCGTCTCCATCGCCAGGTACGGGTTGATCGCGGAGGCGCCGTAGCCGATGAGCAGCGCGATGTGGTGCACCTCGCGGACGTCGCCAGCTTCGACGATGAGCCCGACGCGCATCCGCTTCTCGGTGCGAATCAGGTGGTGGTGAACCGCCGCGATCATGAGCAGCGACGGCACCGGAGCCAGGTCGGCGGTCGAGTCACGGTCGCTGAGCACGATGAACTCGGCTCCGTCGTCGATCGCGTCGTCGACCTCGTCGCACATCGCCTGGATGCGCTTCTCGAGCGCCTTCGGCCCCTTGTCGACGCGGTAGAGACCCTTGATCGTCGTCGTGAGGGCGCTGCCGGGACGCGGGTCGATGTGCTGGATCTTCGCCAGCTCGTCGTTGTCGATGACCGGGAAGTCGAGGGTGACCTGCCGGGCGTGCCGCGGCGTGGCCTCGAGCAGGTTGCGCTCGGGCCCGAGCCCCAGCGCCATCGAGGTCACGACCTCTTCGCGAATGGAGTCGAGCGGCGGGTTCGTCACCTGAGCGAACTGCTGCGTGAAGTAGTCGAACAGCAGGCGCGGGCGCTCGCTCAGCACGGCGATGGGTGTGTCGGAGCCCATGGCGCCGAGCGGCTCAGCGCCGGCCTTGGCCATGGGGGCGAGCAGAACGCGCACCTCTTCCTCGGTGTAGCCAAAGGTGCGCTGACGGCGCGTGATCGAGGCCGGGGTGTGCACGATGTGCTCGCGCTCTGGCAGCTGTGCGAGCGCGATCCGGTTGCCGGAGAGCCACTCGGCCCAGGGCTGCATGGTCGCGAGCTCGCGCTTGATCTCGTCGTCTTCGATGATGCGACCCTCGGCCGTGTCGACGAGGAACATGGCACCGGGGCGCAGGCGGCCCTTGCGCACGACGCGCGCGGGGTCGATGTCGAGTACGCCGATCTCGCTGGCGAGTACCACGAGGCCGTCGTCGGTGACGAGGAAGCGCCCGGGGCGCAGCCCGTTGCGGTCAAGGGTCGCGCCGACGAGCGTGCCGTCGGTGAACGACAGCGCCGCCGGGCCGTCCCACGGCTCCATGAGCATCGAGTGGTACTCGTAGAACGCGCGCAGCTCGGGGTCGAGGCCCGTCTGGTTCTCCCACGCTTCGGGGATCATCATCATGATCGCGTGCGGAAGGCTGCGCCCCCCGAGGCTCAGCAGCTCGACGACCTCGTCGAACGAGGCCGAGTCACTCGCTCCCGGCGTGACGATCGGGAAGACGTCGCGCAGATCACCCAGCAGCTCGCTGACCAGCTGCGACTGGCGCGCACGCATCCAGTTGCGGTTGCCCTGCACCGTGTTGATCTCACCGTTGTGCGCGATCATGCGGAACGGCTGCGCGAGCGGCCACGACGGGAAGGTGTTGGTCGAGTAGCGCGAGTGCACAAGCGCCAGCTTCGAGGCGAAGCGCTCGTCGCTCAGGTCGGGGTAGAACGGCTCAAGCTGGAGCGTCGTCACCATGCCCTTGTACGTGATGGTGCGACACGACAGCGACGGGAAATACGCCCCCAGTTCACGCTCGGCGCGCTTGCGCACGCGGAAGGTTTGCCGGTCGAGCGCGATACCCGCCAGCGGCTGACCCTCGGCGTCAGAGCGCACAGAGGCTACGAAAAGCTGCTCAATCGCGGGCATCGCCTCGCGAGCGAGATCGCCGACCTCGTTCGGGTTGATCGGCACCTCGCGCCAACCGAGAACCCTCAGACCTTCGGATGCGGCGATCGCCTCAATGCCGGACTTCTCTCGCGCGCGCTCGGCCGGGTCGGTCGGGAGGAAGGCGGCACCCACCGCATACGCCCCGAGCGCGGGCAGCGGGAAGGGCACGACCGCACGGAAGAACGTGTCGGGAATCTGGGTCAGAATGCCGGCGCCGTCACCGGTTCCGGCGTCTGAGCCCACGGCACCGCGGTGCTCGAGGTTGCGCAGAGCGTCGAGCGCGCCCTGAATGATGTCGTGGCCAGCGATGCCGCGCAGGGTCGCGACCATGGCCAAGCCACAGGCATCGCGCTCCCGCTCGGGATCGTAGGCACCCTGCTTCTCGGGCAGAGCCGAGAAGCGGCGGTACGGACTGTGAGTCATACGCGTGACCGTCCTCACATCGTTACGTGCAGAAGGGAGGGACGGCGCTGGCCCTGAGGAAAATGCGCGAGCAACGCGCGCCGCGAAGCATAAGCCGGGATCAAGGTGGTGGCGATCCGGGCGACTCAGGCGTTCGCGGGTGTTCCGCTTGTGGCGGGGGTCGAGCCGGGTGTCCCGGCGACCTCATCGGCATCATTGCCGGTCAGGTCTGTCTCGGTGTAGACGTCTTCGGAGTCTACCCCAGCGTCCGGTGACCACTCACGACCG
>DASSWY010000015.1:0-3295 GCA_035704325.1 Microcella sp.
GACCTCATCACCGAGGTAGATGAGGGGCAGGCCGCCGGTCGAGAGGGCGATCGAGTGGGCGAGCACGATGCGGTCGATGGCCCCGGGGTCGCCCGCCTCGAGCCCGGTGAGGGAGGCGGTGGCCCCGCTGATGCGGCAGTCACCCGTCTTCGGGTTGTCCTGAAACGGGATTCCGCGGGCGAAGCTGCCGGGGAATCGCCCGACGTAGAAGTTGTTCAAGAAGCGCCGGTGCTCGAAGCCGTTGATGCCGAGTTCGGCCGCGTCTTCGTCGGCGAAGGTCCAGCCGATGTCGTCGTGGCTGCGCACGTAGTTGACCCACGCGGTGCCGGCGGGCAGGTTGTGCCGACGGTCGAGTGCCTGCTGCAGCAGGCGTGCATCCCGCGTGGCCAGCGAGTTCCAGATGAGCGCCATCTGCAGCGGGTTGTACGAGATCTGGCACTCGCCGGGCGAGATGTACTCGACCACCTGGTCGGGGTGCACGATCGCCTCGCTCTTGAAGATCAGCGCGGGCGCGGCAATGCGGCACACCGCGTTGAAGGCCTGCAAGAGCAGGTGCGCCTCGGGCAGCGACTCGCACGTCGTGCCGAGCCGCTTCCAGATGAACGCGACCGCGTCCATGCGCAGCACGTCGATGCCCTGGTTCGCGAGAAACAGCATTTCGCCGGCCATCGCGCGGAAGACGGCGGGGTTCGCGTAGTTCAGATCCCACTGGAAGCTGTGGAACGTCGCCCACACCCAGCGGCCCGAGCCGTCGGGCATCGGCACGAACGACCCCGGGTGGTCGTCGGGGAAGATTTCCCGCACGGTCTCCTCGTAACGCTCGGGCATCGTGCGGTCGGGGAAGATCCAGTAGTAGTCCTCGTACTCTTGCTCGCCCGCGAGCGCGCGCTGCGCCCACTCGTGCTCGTTCGAGGTGTGATTGAAGATGAAGTCGACGACGAGGGCGATGCCGTTCGCCCGCAGGTCAGCGGCGAGCTGCGTCAGTTGCGCCATGTCGCCGAGCGCCGGGTTCACCTCGCGGTAGCTCGAGACCGCGTAGCCGCCGTCGCTGTTCGGCTCGGGGGCGAGGAACAGCGGCATGAGGTGCAGGTACGTCAGGCCCAGTTCGCGGAAGTAGGGGATGCGCGCGCGAACGCCCTCGAGGTCGCCCGCGTAGCGGTCGACGTACGCCACCCCGCCGAGCATCCGATTCGACTGAAACCAGTGGGGCTCGGCCTCGCGGTGCGCGTCGAGCGCCTTGAGGTCGGCGGGCCGGCGCTGCCAGCTCTCGGCGAGTTCGACGAGCAGCGCCTCAAGGTGCTGACGTACCGCGTCGTCGTCGCCGTACACCCGCTCGAACAGCGCGGCGAGCCGGGGAATCTCGCGCTCCGCGCGCTCGCGAAACGCCGCCCAATCGGCGTCGCTCGTCGCGGTGCGACGCGCCCGATCGAGGATGCTCGTGTCGATTCCGAGAGGATGCTCCATCGCGCCGCTCCGCTATTGTCCAGGTGGATAATGTCTGGCATCCTGGATGCCATGGCCTCCACGGTATTCGACCGCCGCCCCGCCGACCCCGCGCTCGTCGCCGCATCCCTCGCGGATTCGCGGCTGTCGGTCTTCTGGCTCGACGAGCTGCCAGCGCGTGAGCCGCTCCCGCGCCTCGCGAACCGGCGCATCCACACCGATCTGGTCGTCGTCGGCGGCGGCTATACGGGCCTCTGGACGGCGCTTCGCGCCAAGGAGCGTGACCCGCAGCGGCGCGTCGTGCTCGTCGAAGGTAAGCGCATCGGCTGGGCGGCATCCGGCCGCAACGGCGGCTTCGTCGAGGCGAGCCTCACCCACGGTGAGAAGAACGGCGAAAGCCGCTACCCCGACGAGCTCGAGGCACTCACCCGCCTCGGCATGGAGAACCTCGACGCGATCCAGGCGACGGTCGAGCAGCGGGGCTGGCAGTGCGACTTCGAGCGGGTGGGCTCGTTCGCCGTCGCCACCGAGCTGTACCAGCTGGCCGAGCTGGTCGACGCCCACGACGGTGAGACCGAGCATTTCTTCGACGCACACGACATGCGCCAGCAGATCAACTCGCCCACCTACGAGGGCGGCCTGCTGTCGACGCGTGACACCGCGCTGACCCACCCCGGCAAGCTCGCGCGCGCCCTGCTCGACGCCTGCCTCGACGCCGGGGTCGAGGTGTTCGAGTCGTCGCCGGTGCTCGGCCTGCACGCCGAGCCCGACGCCGTCGAACTGCGCCTGCGTGACGGGGGAGTGGTGCGCGCGAACCGCGTCGCGCTCGCCACGAACGCCTTCCCGTCGCTGCTCAAGCGCTACCGGCTGCACACGGTGCCGGTCTACGACTACGTGCTCATGACCGAGCCGTTGACGGATGCGCAACTCGCCTCAATCGGCTGGCACGGTCGCCAGGGGGTCGCCGACACCGCGAACCAGTTCCACTACTACCGCTTGAGCGCCGATAACCGCATTCTGTGGGGTGGCTACGACGCGATCTACCACTACGGCGGGCGGATTAAGGCCGAATACGACGAGCGGCCGGCCAGCTACGAGAAGCTCGCCAGCCACTTCTTCACCACCTTCCCGCAGCTGGAGGGCGTGCGCTTTACCCACCGCTGGGCGGGCGTCATCGACACCTCGAGCCGCTTCTTCGCTTTTCACGCCACGGCCCACGGCGGCCGCGTCGCTTACTCGGCGGGCTTCACGGGGCTCGGCGTCGCGGCCACGCGCTTTGCCGCCGACGTCATGCTCGACCAGCTCGCGGGGGAGGAGACCGAGCGCACGAGCCTGCGCGCGATCCGCGACATCCCGATGCCATTCCCACCCGAGCCCGCCGCCTTCCCGGCCGTGCAGTCAGTGCGCTGGGCGCTCGACCGCGCCGACCATAATGAGGGCCGCCGCAATCTTTTCCTTCGCACCCTCGACGCGGTCGGCTTAGGCTTCGACTCGTGAGCGCCCTTCCCCTTGACGCAGCCACCGTGCTGCAGGCCCTCGAGCTACCGCTCGAGCACGAGCCCGTCGACCCCGAGCAGGTCGTCGACGGCTCGCCCACGACGGGCGTCGCCGCCCTCACCGAGATCGACGACTGGGAGATCGGGGTGTGGGAAATCACCCCGGGCACCGTCACCGACGTCGAGGTCGAAGAGGTCTTCATCGTGCTGACCGGCCGCGCGATTCTGCGCCGTGACGACGGCAGCGAGACGCTGCTCGTCGCGGGCAGCGTCGGCCGCCTCGACGACGGCGAAGAGACCGAGTGGGAGGTCCACGAGACCCTCCGCAAGATCTACATCGCCTGAGCTACCAGGTC
>DASSWY010000195.1:0-2629 GCA_035704325.1 Microcella sp.
TGCGGCACGGACGCTGCTCGACCGCGACGCGAGCATCGACGGGCTGTTCGTCGCGAGCGACCTCATGGCCGTCGGTGCCGTCACGGCACTGCGCGAGCGCGGCCTGCGCGTGCCCGACGACGTCAGGGTCATGGGCTTCGATGACAGCCCCGCCGCGCTGACGAGCGAGGTCGAGCTGACGACGGTACGTCAGCCCTCCGAAGAACAGGGTCGGCTGCTCGCCCGCACCCTGCTGCAGCTGCTGCGCGGTGAAGAGACGACGCGCCGCACGATCATGCCGACCGACATCGTGGTGCGCGCGAGTGCGTAGGTGCATGATGGGCGCATGAGCGAGCTGTCGACCTCGACTCCCCCGTCACCGATCGCCGTCGAGCGCGGCTTCGTCGTCGCCGTCGCGATCGTGTCGATCGTCGGCGGCATCGTGCTGCTCGCCGTGCCCGGCTGGGCGGTCGGCAGCCTGGTGCTCGCGGGTGGCTGGATTCTCATCGCCATCGGCGTGACGACGCTGTTCTCGCTGCCGGCGAAGACGGTTCGGTAAACCTCAGCGGCGAGGCCAGGGCTGCCAGCCATCGGGGAGCCCCGCCAGCCGACGCGCTGCCTCAGTGAGGTCCGGCCGGTCGGCAACGGTCAGCGTGGTGGAGCCGGCACTGAGTCCTGCGAGTCGATAGCCACTCGTGGCGACACTGTGCGCCGCGTCGCGGAAGTGCACCGATTCCCGAAAACGTCCATCAGTGATCGCAAACGCCGCAGCTTCCAGCTGCTCAGCCAGCGGCTCCCAGACCTCGTCACACGCGTCACACCCGCAGGCCGGGTAGGCCCATTCCCACAATACGCCCGCCTTGAGCAACACTCCCGGGTACTGGGTGAGTACGAGAACCACGGTCGCGGCGTCGGAAGCGTTCGGAGTCAGGCGATACGCGTCCGTGACCGGAAGATGCGAGATGGCGAGATCCTTGGCGAACTCGGGACCTTGCTGCACCGCGACATCGAACTCGTTGTGGAGGTGCTCGACCAGCGCTCGCGCAACATCGTGCAGGGGAGCAAAACGCTCGGGGTGTGCGTCGCGGCTGTACGCCTCCTCCGCCGGCCCCGCTATGCCCCATTGATGTCCGTACGGAATCACCTCACCGTTCTGGTCGAGAAACGTGCGCGACTCGACAGCGGGGCGAATGTACGGCGGCATGAACCGATCCTGATAGATCGTCGGCACCGTGTCCAGGCCGAGGCCCCCTGCGCGTACCGTGAAGGCATGAGCCTCACTGTGACGAACGACGAGACCGCCAGCCGCTACTCGGTGCACCGCGGCGACGAACTGCAGGGCTGGATCGACTACGACGTGTCGGCCGGCAGGCTGCGCCTGCTGCACGCCGAGGTGCCGCCGCTCATGCGCAACAAGGGCGTCGGCGGCGACGTGGTGCAAGCGATCCTCGACGAGGTGCGGGGCTCGCGCAGTGAACCGGTGCAACCGATCTGCGGTTTCGTGCGGATGTGGATGCGGCGCCACCCCGAGTACGACGAGCTGACGCAGCGGTAGTCGCGCGGGTCGCGCGCCGGGCGCGAGCGGGGTCGTGTCGCGTAGCCCCGGTCGATGCGCAGACACAGCGGTGCGGCGGAGGTTTCCGACGGCGAGCCGCCCATCACACCGGGGCTAGGCGACAGGCCGACCGGCCGCGGCGCGGCGCGGCGCGGCGAGTCCAGCCTGCCCAGGGTGGCAGGGGCGCCCAGCCCAGCGCGGCACCCCCGCTAGTCGCGCAGCGGCAAGATCACCGGCCGCGAGCCGGGCGTCGGGTGGTAGATACGCACCCCGAGCCCATAGGCGCGACCCACGCGCTCAGCCGTCAACACCTCGTTCGGCGTGCCGATGGCGGCGAGCGTTCCGCCGGTGATCATGCCCACACGGTCGGCATACGCGGCCGCGAGCGACAGGTCGTGCAGCACGACGACGACCGCGCGCCCCGCCCGTGCCAGGGCGAGGGATGCGCGCATGACGTCTTCTTGATGGCGCAGGTCGAGCGCCGCCGTCGGCTCGTCCAAGAACACCACCTCGGTGCGCTGCGCGAGCACGCGGGCAAGGGCAACCCGGGCCCGCTCACCGCCCGACAGCGCGGTGAAGCGGCGGTCAACCAGGTGCGCGACGTCGGCCGTGCGCACCGCCTCGGCGATGGCCTCGTCGTCGGCGGCGAACTGCGGCGTGCGCACCCACGGGTTACGGCCCATCGCGACGATCTCGCGCACGAGGAAGGGGAAGCTGACGTCGTTCGCTTGGTTCAGCACGGCCCGACGGCGCGCGAGTTCGAGGGGGCGATAGTCGTCGATGCGCTTGTCGTCGAGCAGCACCGTGCCCGCGCTGTAGTCCAGCTCGCCGCTGAGCGCGCCGAGCAGCGTCGTCTTGCCCGCACCGTTCGGGCCGACGAGGGCGAGCACCTCCCCCGTGCGCACCTCGAGGGTGACGTCGGAGAGGATCTGCCGCCCGTCGCGCACGACGCCGAGGCCGCGCGCCGTGATGACCGCGCGCTGCTCGGCCGCAACGGCGGGAATCGAGCCGGTCGCGGGCGTGCCGGGAAGCTCGCTCATCACGCCCACCCCCCGCTGCGGCGGCGCTGACGGTAGAGCAGGTAGAAGAAGAACG
>DASSWY010000212.1:0-3166 GCA_035704325.1 Microcella sp.
GCGAGGGTCGCGATGCCGATGGGGCTCGCGGCCGAGACGGGGGCCCGCTGCGGGCTGTCCTCGCGAGCAAGGGTGACCTCGGCGTCAAAGCCGGCGACAGCCCCCGCGATGATGGCGGCCGGGCGGGCGTGCAGGCCGGCCACGTTGCGCACGGTCGCCGACGCCACCGCGTCGGCGACCGGCTCGGGCTCAACACCCCCGTTCGACGCGCCAACGGCACCGGCGGCATCGCCCTCAGCGGTCGTCGACGCGGGCGCCGCATCGGCGTCGCCGCCGAGCTGCTCGATCTTCGGCCGCAGGGCCCCGCTCGCCTCTCGGGCGACCTCATCCAGCTCGGCCCCGCCCGCCGCCCGCACCACGGCCGCGAGCAGGCCCTCGACGAACGGCGCGGGCACGATCCGCACCCGCGGCACGAGCTCGGGGTCGATGAACTCGAGGGCCAGCTCGGCGCTCATGATCGCCGACCCCAGATCGGTGAGCACGACGACGCCGTCGCCACTGTCGGCCTCGGCAATCGCGTCGGCGATCACCGCCGCATCGGTGCCGGTGCCGCCGTCGGCCGTGCCCGCAGCGGCGAGCACGCGTGGCCCCGTCCCCTCGCGCACCATCTCGCCGGCGAGCGCGAGCGCCGCCTCCGCGAGCGGAGCGCTGTGCGAGACGGCGACGATTCCGACCGAGGTCATGCCCCGAGCGCCCCCTCGAGCACCTCGGCGAGCGCCTCGAACAGCATCGCGGTTGAGGCGGCGCCCGGGTCGATGTGCCCGGCGCTGCGCTCACCCAGGTAGCTCGCGCGACCCTTCCGGGCGACGAGCGGCACGGTCGCATCGCGACCGGCCGCCGCTGCGTCGCGGGCGGATGCGGCGGCGTGCGCGAGATCCGCGCCGTCGGCGAGCGCCGCATCCAGCGCATCGAGGGCGGGGCCCATCGCGTCGACCATGGTCTTGTCGCCGGGTTCTGCCTTGCCGCGCGCGAGCAGCCCCTCAAAGCCCGCCCGCAACGCCGCCGCGAACTCCCCGGCCTCCAGCTCGGCGACGGCGCCCGCGGCCGCCCCGAGCCGCAGGAAGAACGTGCCGTAGAGCGGCCCGCTCGTGCCTCCCACCGAACTGACGAGCGTCATGCCGACCGTCTTGCCATAGGCGTCGATCGCCTCGGGCTTGTCAGCGAGCTTGCCCATGACGGCGGTCATGCCGCGCGCCATGTTCGTGCCGTGGTCGGCGTCGCCGATCGCCGAGTCGAGCTCGGTCAGGTAGCTCGCCTGATCGGCGACCTTCCCGCGGAACGCCTCCAACCAGGAAACGAGGTGGTCGATGGTGATCGTTGCCATGGATGCTCTCCTCGCGTCTTTCGCGCCGCTCGCGTCACTGCCCCCAGCGGAGGCCCGGCGTCTCGACGGGCGCGTCCCACAGCGAGAGCAGCTCGTCGTCGGCGCGCAGCACGGTGACTGAGCAGCCGGCCATGTCGAGCGACGTGATGTAGTTGCCGACCAGGCTACGCGCGACGGTGATGCCGTGCTTCTCGAGGATCGCCGCGACCTCGCCGTACATGACGTACAGCTCGATGAGCGGGGTGCCGCCCATGCCGTTCAGCATGACGATGCCGGGGGCGCTACCGAGGTCGAGGTCGGAGAGGATCGGCTCGACCAGCTGCTCGGCGATCTCTTTCGCGCTCGCCAGCGGCACACGGCGGCGGCCCGGCTCGCCGTGAATGCCGATGCCGATTTCCATCTCGCCGTCGGGCAGGTCGAAGGTGGGCTTGCCGGCGCTCGGCACCGTGCAACTGGTGAGCGCCATGCCCATCGAGCGGCCGGCCTCGTTGACCTTGTCGGCGACGGCGGCCACCTCGTCGAGGCTCCGGCCCTGCTCGGCAGCGGCGCCGACGATCTTCTCGAGCAGCACGGTGAGGCCGACGCCGCGGCGCCCGGCCGTGTAGAGCGAGTCTTCGACCGCGACATCGTCGTTGACGACAACACTGCGCACCTCGATGCCGCCCTCCATGGCGGCGAGCTCGGCGGCCATCTCAAAGTTCATGACGTCGCCCGTGTAGTTCTTCACGATGTGCAGCACGCCGGCGCCGCGGTCGACCTCGGTCGTGGCGGCCTGCATCTGGTCGGGCGTCGGCGAGGTGAAGACTTCGCCCGCGCAGGCCGCGTCGAGCATGCCAAAGCCGACAAAGCCGCCGTGCAGGGGCTCGTGCCCCGAGCCGCCGCCGCTGATGAGGCCGACGGTGCCGTGGTCTTTCGGCGTCGCGCGGTAGATCACGCGGTTCGTGTGGTCGACGCGCAGCTCGGGGTGGGCGAGCTCGATACCGCGCAGGGCGTCGGCGAGCACGTTCTCGGGGGCGTTGATGAGCTTCTTCATTGAATCTCTCCTGACACGTATCGGGGTCGCGCCGGGCGCCCGGCGCCGCGTCCCTCCATCCTGGCCCTCCCCCGCCACGAACGGTAGGGATGCTCGGCAAGCTCCAGGGGTTCGCGCGTGCGGGTCGCCGGTGGCAGAGATGACGACGGCCCCGGCGCGCTGAGCGCAACCGGGGCCGTCGATGTCAGGATGCTGTTCTACAGCCCCTGAATGATCTCGCGCATGAGGGCGGCCGCCTCGCTGGGCGTCTTGCCGACCTTGACGCCGGCGGCCTCGAGGGCCTCCTTTTTCGCCTGGGCGGTGCCCGCCGAGCCGGAGACGATGGCGCCAGCGTGGCCCATTGTCTTGCCCTCGGGGGCCGTGAAGCCGGCGACGTAGCCGACGACCGGCTTCGTCACGTTCGCCTTGATGAAGTCGGCGGCACGCTCTTCGGCGTCGCCCCCGATCTCGCCGATCATGACGATCGCCTTCGTCTCGGGGTCGGCCTCAAACGCGGCGAGCGCGTCGATGTGCGTCGTGCCGATGATCGGGTCGCCGCCGATGCCGATGGCGGTCGAGAAGCCGAGGTCACGCAGCTCGTACATCATCTGGTAGGTCAGGGTGCCCGACTTCGAGACGAGGCCGATGGGGCCCTTGCCCGTGATGGTCGCCGGGGTGATGCCGACGAGCGCCTCTTCCGGCGTGATGATGCCGGGGCAGTTGGGGCCGATGATGCGGGTCGTGTTGCCGTGTGCCTTGGCGGTGGCCCAGACGTCGGCCGAGTCCTGCACCGGGATGCCTTCGGTGATGATCACGAGCAGCGGAATCTT
>DASSWY010000235.1:0-3299 GCA_035704325.1 Microcella sp.
GGCAGCGCCCCGGCAGCCCACGCGAACGTCGACAACTTCACCTTCGACTCGTTTGACGTCGAGTACACGCTCGATCGCGACGCCGAGGGCCGCGCCACCCTCACCACGGTCGAGACGCTCGTGGCGCGCTTTCCCGAGTTCGACCAGAACCGCGGCATTCGACGCACACTGCCGGCGAGCTACCAGGGCAGACCCACCGGTCTCGAGGTGCTCAGCGTCACCGATGAGTCGGGCGCACCCCGGCCGTTCGAGGTCGAGTCGAGCGATTCGGTGACGAGCGTGGTGTCGGCGGTTCCCGAGGGCCAGTTCGTGCGCGGCGTGCAGACCTACGTGATCACCTACACGCAGCGCGACACGGTCGATTCCTTCACCAGCACGAACGCCGAAGAGTTCTACTGGAACCTCAACGGCACCGACTGGGCCCAGCCCTTCGGCTCGGTCACGGGCACGGTGCGACTGGGCGAGGGGCTCGCCGACGCGCTGACCGGCGGCGCCTTCTGCTATCAGGGCGTCACCGGCTCGACTGAGCGCTGCGACATCGCGATCGACGGCGACGTGGTCACCGTCTCGTCCACGCGCGCCCTGGGGCCGTATGAAAATGTCACGGTCGCGATCGGCTTCACGCCGGGCACCTTCACCCTGTACGACCGCTCGCCGACGGCGAGCATCTTCTTCTGGATGCTCATGGCCGCCGTTCTGTCGGCCCTCGTCGTCGTCGCGCGCGCCCTGTGGCTGCGCGTCACCCGCTTCCGCGACGCACCCGGCCGGCCGGTCATCGTGGCCGAGTACCTGCCCCCTGAGGGGGTGGATCTCGTCGAGGCGGCGCTCTTGCTGCACCGGCGCAAGCGCGCGATCGCAAGCGAGATCATCGACCTTGCCGTGCAGGGGCGCATCCGCATCGTCGAACAGGACACCGGCCGCGGTCGTTCGAGCTGGCGGCTCGAACTCGTCTCGATTCTCGGGGCGAGCGACTACGAGCTGCGTCTCATGCAGTTCTTCTTCGGCACGACGCTCGAGCCCGGGTCGACGCATGTGCTCTCGGCCCAGTCGACGACGCTCAACACGACGCTGGCGCGGTGGCTGGGCGAGGTGTCGGCCGACATTACGCGGAAGCGTCGCTGGCGCCGAACGGTTCCGGCGCGCCATGCCGTGCTGCTGTCGATCGGCGGTTTTGCCGCGGCGGGCGCCTCCTTCGTGTTCTGGGTCGGACTGACCGAAGAAGGCCGCGATCCCGGCTGGGGTTTCGTCGGGGTCGCCCTGTGTGTCGTGGCGGCGATCGTGACGACGGGCGTCATGAGCAGGCGGCCGCTCACCGACGCGGGGGCCGAGATTCACGACCACCTCGAGGGCCTCGACGAGTACATCCAGTTGGCCGAGGCCGATCGCATGCGCGTGCTGCAATCGCCCGAGGGGGCCCTGCGCGAACCCGTCGACGTCACCGATCGCTCGCAGCGGCTGCGCTTGACGGAACGCCTGCTGCCCTGGGCCGTGTTGTTCGGTCACGAGAAGGAGTGGGCCGAGCAGCTCGGCACCTTCTACCCCGAGGGGGATTCACCGAGTTGGTACCGGGGCACGCGCCCGTTTTCGGCCGCGGCGTTCGCGGCGGGTGTCGGCTCAGTATCGTCGACGATGTCGTCGAGCTACTCGGGCACCAGCTCGTCGGGCGGCTCGTCGGGCGGCGGTTCCTCCGGCGGCGGCGGGGGTGGCGGAGGGGGCGGCGGCGTCTAGCGTGCGCCGCTGCGGGCCCTGCTGCGGTTGACGGCGTAACAAAACGACCCGCGAGCGGCGCGAATCGCGGCGTGCGGTTCACAATGTGTTCACCCGTTCACCGCACCTGGAGGCCATCGTGACCCCGCGCATCCGTCGTTCTGCTCTTGCCGTTCTCGCCGCATCCGCGTTGCTTATGGCCGGATGCGCGTCGCCGGCCGCCGAGAACGGCGCCGCTGATGACGCCGCCAGCGGGTACGTGACCGAGGGGAAGCTCACGATCGCCACCGGCGAGCCGGCGTACTTCCCCTACGTCATCGACGATGCTCCCGAGAGCGGCGAAGGCTTCGAGGCGGCCGTCGCCTACGCCGTCGCCGAGGAGCTGGGATTCGCCGCCGACGACGTCGAGTGGGTGCGTACGAGCTTTGAGGCGGCCATTCAGCCCGGCCCCAAGACCTTCGACTTCAATCTGCAGCAATACACGATCACCGAGGAGCGCGCCGAGAACGTCGACTTCTCGAGCCCGTACTACGCGACGCCGCAGGCCGTGGTGACCCTCGAGTCGTCGGCGGCCGCCTCGGCCGGCTCCCTCGCCGAGCTCGACGACTTCCTGATCGGCGCGGCGACCGGCACGACCAGCTTCACCGCGATCGAGCAGCAGATCGCCCCGGCAGCCGGTGCCCAGGCGTTCAACACCAACGACGACGCCGTGCTCGCCCTGCAGAACGGCCAGGTCGATGCGATCGTCGTCGACCTGCCGACGGCGTTCTTCCTCACCGGCGTGGTGCTCGACGGGGGAGTGCTGCTCGGGCAGTTGCCCGCCGACGCCGGCATCAGCGACGAGTGGGGCCTCGTGCTCGCCAAAGACAGCCCGCTGACCGACGAGGTAACGGCCGCGGTCGACCGCCTGCGTGACAGCGGCCGCCTTGCCGAGATCGCCGACGAGTGGCTCGGCGCTGACGCGGGCGCGCCTATCCTGCAGTAGTGCCCGCCGCATCCCGTCGACCGCCCGTCAGCGCGGTCGAGCTCGACCGGCGCGCGTACCGCCGACAGCAGAACACCCGCTCGGTGCTCGTGTCGCTGATCTCGACGATCGTGTTCGCGGTCGTCGTGTGGCTGACCGTCATCAACACGCCCGGCTGGTCGCGCGTGCAGCAGAGCTTCTTCGACATCGAGACGGCGATCGAGGCGTGGCCGCGGGTGATCGCCGGCCTGTGGGTCAACGTGCAGGTGCTGTTCTTCGCCGTCATCGGTGTGCTCGTGCTGAGCGTGCTCATCGCGACGGTGCGCACGCTACGGGGCCCCGTGTGGTTTCCGCTGCGCGCCCTCGCCGCCGCCTACACCGATCTGTTCCGCGGCATCCCTCTCATCATCGTGCTGTTCCTCGTCGGCTTCGGCCTTCCGGGGCTCGAGCTGTTCCCTCGCAACTCGGCGCAGTTCTGGGGCACGATCGCGCTCATCCTCACCTACTCGGCGTACGTCAGCGAGGTGTTTCGGGCCGGCATTGAGGCCGTGCACCCCTCGCAGCGCCTCGCGGCCCGGTCGCTGGGGCTGAACCACGGCCAGACCATGCGCATCGTCGTGCTGCCCCA
>DASSWY010000338.1:0-2194 GCA_035704325.1 Microcella sp.
GCGACGGCGCTTCCCGACGCGGCCGTGACCGTGGTCGAGCGTGAGGGCGTGACCTCCGTCGTGCGCGAGCGCGGGCTCGAGGCGGCACGCGCACTCGCCCCGGAGGTGCAGCTGAGCGCACCGTTCGCGCGCATCACCCTCACCGTGCACTCAGACCTCGAGGCGGTGGGCCTTACGGCCGCGATCGCGTCCGCGCTCGCCGAGCACGGTATCCCCGCGAACGTCGTCGCTGGCTTTTTCCACGACCACGTCTTCGTGCCGTGGTCGCGCGCATCCGACGCCCTCACGGCGCTGCGCGCGCTCAGCGCGGGGGATGCGCCGCTCTAGCTCGCGGGAGTCTCGCCGCGCTGCGCCCGCAGCAGGTCGCGAATTTCGGCGAGCAGCTCGATGTCGGTCGGGGGAGCGTCCTCCGACACGACGGGCTCGCCCGCCTTCCGACGCTCCTCGGCGCGGCGCTTCATCGTGTTGATGGGCAGCACGAGGGCGAAGTAGACCACGGCCGCGACGATCACGAACTGGATCGCGGCGGCGATGACGGCGCCGAACGCGAGGTCGGCCGTGCTGCCGCCCGTCGTGGGAATCGACACGACGAGGGAGGTCGCGAGCGACTCGGCGTTGAACAGCGCACCGATCGCCGGGTTGATGACCGACGCGACGATGGTGTTCACGATCGCCGTGAACGCCGCGCCGATGACGACCGCGACGGCTAACTCAATGACGTTGCCGCGCAGGATGAATTCTTTGAAGCCCTTGAGCATGGTGGCTCCTCCAAGAGGGACGAGGGACGCTGACGCCTCCGACCCTAGCTGGCGGCGGCCGCCGGCGAGGCGCTTTTCGCGCTTGACGAGCCCGAGTCGCCTGACGAGCCCGATGACCCCGACGACCCGCCGTCACTCGACGAGCTCGAACCCGAACTCGACCCCGGCTTGCCCGCGCCCGCGCGGCTGTCGGTGCGGTAGAAGCCCGAGCCGTTGAACGTCACGCCGGTGACCGAGAAGATCTTGCGCAGACGCCCCTGGCACGCCGGGCACTCGGTGAGCGCGTCGTCGGTGAAGGCCTGCTGAACATCGAAAGCGTTCTCGCAGGCGGTGCAGCGGTACGAATACGTAGGCATGGTGGGTGGTGTCCTCCGGCGATAAGGATACGTCGGCCGCGAGGCCCCTCCTGACCGCCGCGGGAACACTCAGAAGCGGTGCAGGCCCGACGGGGTGACCGCGCCGTCAACCGGCTGGTCGTGCGGTTCGCGGGGCAGAGCATCCACAATTTCGTCGTCGTAAACGACGGCGTAGACGGGTGGGCGGCGGTCCATCGAGCCGAGGGTCTTGTCGAAGTAGCCGCGACCCCAGCCCATGCGCATGCCGCTGCGGTCGCAGGCGGCGGCGGGCACGAGCATCAGGTCGACCTCGTTGACGCGAATGGGCGGCACGATGCCGCCGAGCGGTACGGGCAAGCCGAGCACGTCTTCGCCCTCGTCGTCAGAGTCATAGGCCGCCCAGTCGAGCAGCCCGTCGTCGCGCGACACGGGCAAGAGCACGTCGACGCCGTTCTCGCGCGCCCACTCGAGGTAGGCGCGGGTCGGTGGTTCGTCGGGTGTCGAGAGGTAGCAGGCCACGGTGCGCGCGCCCGTTTGCTCGGTCAGCGCGATCAGCTGAGCGGTGAGGGATGTAGCGCTCGCCTCCCGCTCGCCGGCCGGTCGGATGCGGCGCCGCTCGCGCAGTTCGGCGCGCAGGGCGCGCTTGGCGGCGACGGTCTCGCTCGCGTCACTCGGCATGCTCAGCATGGTATGCGTATCCGCCCGGTGTCGGTGAAGGGCCGATACGCTGAGATCATGTCGAAACCGATCACGAAGGCCGTCATTCCCGCCGCAGGCCTCGGCACCCGCTTTCTGCCCGCCACGAAGGCCATGCCGAAAGAGATGCTGCCGGTCGTCGACAAGCCGGCCATCCAGTACGTGGTCGAAGAGGCGGTGTCGGCGGGCCTCACCGACGTGCTGATGGTCACCGGCCGCAACAAGTACGCCCTCGAGAACCACTTCGACCGCGTGACGGAGCTGGAGGCGACCCTGAAGCGCAAGGGCGACGACGTCAAGCTTGCCAAGATCATGGAGTCGACGAACCTCGCCGACATGCACTACGTGCGTCAGGGCGACCCGAAGGGCCTCGGTCACGCGGTGCTCGTGTCGCGCCAGCACGTC
>DASSWY010000350.1:0-2583 GCA_035704325.1 Microcella sp.
GGGAGTCATCGCCCACGTCGCCGCGATCCACTCGCTCGTCGAGACGGTCGGCGACCCCGACGTGGGCATCGTCGTCTTCATCGAGGGCGAGGAGGAGTTCGGTTCGCGGTCGTTCCGGGCACTGCTCGACGCTCACCGCGACACGCTGGCCGCCGACGTCATTGTGGTCGCCGACAGCGACAACTGGACCACCGAGATTCCGTCGCTCACCGTGGGACTGCGGGGCAACGCCGCGTTCACGCTGACGGTCTCCACGCTCGAGCACGCATCCCACTCGGGGATGCTCGGGGGAGCGGCGCCGGACGCGATGCTCGCCGCCGTTCGGCTGCTCGCCACTCTGCACGACGAGGACGGTGCGGTGGCGGTCGAGGGCATGCGCGCGCACGACCAGGAGGTCCCGGCAGACGACCTCGAGCGCTTCCGTCACGAGGCCGGTCTGCTGCCCGGCGTGACCCCGATCGGGCGGGGGCGCATCCTCAGCCGCCTCTGGGCCCAGCCGGCGATCACCGTCACGGGCATCGATGCGCCGAGCGTGCAGAACGCGTCGAACACGCTGCTGCCGAGCGTTTCGGTGAAGATCAGCGCGCGCGTTGCGCCTGGGCAGAGCGCCGCCGATGCCTTCGCGGCGATTCGCGCCCACCTCGAAGCCCACGCGCCGTTCGGCGCCCACCTCAGCTTCGGTCACGTCGACCTCGGAAACCCCTTCCTCGTCGACACGAGTGGTTGGGGCGCAGACGAGGCCCGCCAGGCGATGCGCGACGCCTGGGGCGCCGAGCCGCAGCTGACCGGTGTCGGCGGGTCCATCCCCTTCATTGCCGATCTCGCCGAGGTGTTCCCCGACGCGCACGTTCTGGTGACGGGTGTCGAAGACCCCGACACGCGGGCGCACAGCCCGAACGAGTCATTGCACCTCGGAGTCCTGCGGCGCGCGATCCTCACGGAGGCCGTTCTGCTCGCGCGGCTGAACCAGCGCTCCCAGACGCCCGACGTACACTGACAGTGACCCCGTTCGGAAGGACGACACCATGACGGACACCGCCACTCAGGCCGCCACGCACGGCGTGGCCCTCACCGACGCCGCCGCCGACAAGGTTGCCTCGCTGCTTGCTCAAGAGGGCCGCGACGACCTGCGACTGCGCCTTGCCGTTCAGCCCGGCGGATGCTCGGGCCTCATCTACCAGCTCTACTTCGACGAGCGACTGCTCGACGGTGACGCGACCCGCAGTTTCGGGGGCGTCGAGGTGGTCGTCGACAAGATGAGCGTGCCCTACCTCGAGGGTGCCTCAATCGACTTCGAAGACACCATCCAGAAGCAGGGCTTCACGATCGACAACCCCAACGCGCAGGGCTCCTGCGCCTGCGGCGACAGCTTTCACTAACGCGGGCGCCGACCGCGCGGTAGCACATCGCTATCCCCTCGAGATCCCTGCATTGGCAGGGATCTCGGAGCGTCACGGGCCCGAACGCGCACGCGGCGTGACGTAGACTAAACAACGATTTCCCACCCCGTCTCGACGAGAGGTCCCCGGTGCGTTCAACGCGACGTCTTCGATGGATGGCGATCCCCACCGCCGTCATCACCGCCCTTGCCCTCGCGGGCTGCACGCAACAGATGCAGCTTGGTTGGCTCCCCACTGAACCCGGCACGACCAACCAGGTCGACCGTGTAATCGGTCTGTGGACGACGTCGTGGATTGTGCTGCTCGTGGTGGGCGTCATCACGTGGGGCCTCATTATCTGGGCGGCCGTGGTCTACCGCCGTCGCCGCGGCCAAACGGGCCTGCCGGTGCAGATGCGTTACAACATGCCGATCGAGGCGTTCTACACCGTCGTGCCGCTCATCCTGGTTCTCGGGTTCTTCGCCTTCACCGCGCGTGACCAGGCGGCCATCGAAGCCCCCATCGACGACCCCGACGTGCAGATCGAGGTCTACGGCAAGCGCTGGGCATGGGACTTCAACTACCTGACTGACGACGTCTACTTCTCGGGCACCCAGGCACGAGAGACCGGCCCCGGCGGCACGATTGACCCTGACACCATCCCGACGCTGTACTTGCCCGTTGGCAAGAGCGTCGAGGTCTCGATCGAGTCGCGCGACGTCATCCACTCCTTCTGGATCATCGATTTCCTCTACAAGAAAGACATGATTCCGGGTAAGACAAACACGTGGTACTTCATTCCCGAAAAGGAGGGCTCGTACGTCGGCAAATGTGCTGAGCTCTGCGGTGAGTACCACTCGCTCATGCTCTTCAACGTCGAGGTCGTATCGGAGGCCGAGTACGAGCAGCAGATGCAAGCGCTGCGCGACCAGGGCTTCACCGGGCGCCTCGGACCGGAATTCAACACTGCCCCCAACCCGCCGGTGATCGAGCCTGCCGGCACGAGCGAAGAGGAGTAGGCGGCCATGACGACGACCGCACCTCGTCCCAATGTCTCGGGCTCGGCGCCCGGGGCCGTATCTCCCACCGTCAAGCGCAAGGGCAACGTCTTCGTGGGGTGGGTCACCTCGACCGACCACAAGACGATCGGGTACATGTACCTGATCACGTCGTTCATCTACTTCCTGCTCGGCGGCGTGATGGC
>DASSWY010000045.1:0-6041 GCA_035704325.1 Microcella sp.
GTGCGCTCTTCCACGCGTGCGACATCGCGCTCGTCGGAGCGGGCAAGGAACGAGTAGGGGCGAATGTCGGGGTTCAGCTGCGTGAGCGTGCCCGCGGCGACGAGTTGCTGCAGCAGCTGGTGCCGCTCGCGCGTCGAGCCATCGACCCAGTGGATGCGGTCGGGGGTCGTCAGGGCGGCAATGCGCTCAACGAAGGCGACGACATCGCTCGGGTGCTCAACGGCGTCGGCCGCCGGAGCGCTGGCGGGTGTCGCGACGCCCTGAATCGCCGCGGGAGCGGCGTCGGGGGTGCGGTCTGCGGCCGTGGTGCGCGGGCGGTCGAGCAGCGTCATGAGCGTCTCCTTGCAGAAATGGGGCCGTGTATCCGGCGGTAGTTCTACTCTGAGGCGTCTTTCGCCGTGATTCTGCCCTCATGGCGATGAAAGAATCGCTGTTCTTTCGCTAGAGTGAAGCGCATGGGTGATCTTGCAACGCTGGGCCAGCGCATCCGCCACTACCGGGTCGAGGCCGGCCTCACGCTCGACCAACTCGGTGAGCAGGTCGGCACGGCGGCGAGCCAGCTGTCCCTCATTGAAAACGGTCGGCGCGAGCCGAGAGTCACCCTGCTCGGCGACATCGCCCGGGCGCTCGGGGTGACCGTGCCTGAGCTGCTCGACGAGACGCCGCCCACGCCGCGAGCGGCGCTCGAAATCGAGCTCGATCGCATGCAGCGTTCGGCGCTGTACGCGCGTCTCGGCTTGCCGTCGGTGCGCGCGTCGCGGGCGCTCGGCGATGACGTGCTCGAGGCGCTCGTCGGCCTGCACCGCGAGCTCGTTGACCGCGAGCGCCGCAGTATCGCCACGCCCGAAGAGGCGCGGCGCGCGAACACCGAGCTGCGCCACCGCATGCGCGAGAAGAACAACTACCTGCCCGACATTGAAGAACTCGCCGAAGACCTCGTGCGGTCGTCAGGCCACGTGAGCGGGGCGATCACCCACCGCGAGGTGGGGCTTATGGCGAAGCGTCTCGGCTTCGAGCTCGTGTACGCCAACGATCTGCCGCGTTCGGCGCGCAGCGTGACCGACCTCGAAAACGGCCGCATTTATCTGCCGCCCGCCTCGATTCCCGGCGGTCACGGTCTGCGCTCGATGGCGTTGCAGGCGATGGCCCACCGCATGCTCGGCCACGAGGTCCCCGAAACCTACGCCGCGTTCCTGCACCAGCGGCTCGAAATCAACTACTTCGCCGCCGCCTGTCTGATGCCGCTCACGCAGTCGGTCGCGTTCTTGCAACAGGCCAAGAACGACCGCAACATCGCGGTCGAAGACTTCCGCGACGCGTTCGGCGTCACCCACGAGGCCGCGGCGCTGCGCTTCACGAATCTCGCCACCGCGCACCTCGACCTGCAGCTGCACTTCCTGCGCGTCGGCGACGACGGCGCCGTCTATAAGGCGTATGAGAACGATGGCCTGCGCCTGCCCGTCGACGTGACCGGCTCGACCGAGGGGCAGCCGGTGTGCCGCAAGTGGAGCGCTCGTGTCGCGTTCACGCGCACCAATCGCACGACCGAGTTCTACCAGTACACCGACACGCCCGAGGGCACCTTCTGGGAGTCAACCCAGACGGGCACCGGCACGGGCAGCGAGTTCTCCATCACCGTGGGTGTGCCGTTCGCACAGGCCAAGTGGTTCCGTGGGCGCGAGACAACGAAACGTCAGGTGTCAACCTGCCCCGACCCCGCGTGCTGCACCCTGCCCGATGACGGGCTGGCGAGTCGCTGGGGCGGCAAGGTCTGGACGAGTGCGCGCCTGCACGCGCACATCCTGTCGCCCCTGCCCGCCGGCACCTTCCCCGGCGTCGACGACCAAGAGGTTTACCGCTTTCTCGAGCAGCACGCGAGCGACGCGTAATCGCGCGAACGGTCACCGACCAGGATGCGCGTGATCAGCCCTCGAGGCGCGGCTGCTTCGGAAGGCGGCGCACCTTTGCGCGGCGGCGACGCGTCGGAATCATGGAGCGCATCTCCTCCATCTTCCCGAAGCACAGCAGGCGGTCGTCGGCCTCCAGCACCTGGCCGCGGCGGGGGTTCGGGATGACGCTCGTGCCGCGGTTGATCGTCAGTACCGTGATGTCACGCTCGAGCAACCCGGATTCTCCGAGTGACTTGCCCACGATGTCGGCGCCCGCGTGTACGTGCAGCTCGGCAACGCCGTAGCCGGTTGAGACGCTCAGCCGCTGGCGCACATCGATATCGGGGAAGGCGACCTCGCCCGAGATGTAGTCGATGATGGCGCCCGCGACATCCAGCTTCGTGGCGGTCTCGATGCCCTGCAGGCCGGGGGAGGAGTTGACCTCCATCACCAGGGGGCCGTCGTTGCCCTCGAGCATGTCGACGCCGGCAACCCGCAGGCCCATGATCTGGGCGCTGCGCACGGCGGCGCGCTCATACTCCGGCGTCAGCTCGACCGGCTCGACGCTGCCGCCGCGGTGCACGTTCGACCGAAACTCGTCGCCGGCAGCCGTGCGGCGCATCGCCGCCACGACCCGGTCGCCAATGACGAGGGCGCGAATGTCGCGCCCCCGGCTTTCCGAGATGAAGCTCTGAATGAGCACGTTCTGGTTCGTCGAGTGCAGCGTCTCGATGATCGCCTCGGCCACCTTCACCTGGGGGGCGAGGATCACGCCGATGCCCTGCGTGCCCTCCAGCAGCTTGATGACGACGGGCGCGCCGCCGACGCGCTCGATCGCGGGGCGCACGTCCGCGCGATTGCGCACGAAAGCCGTGGCGGGCATCCCGATGTTGTGGCGCGACAGAATCTGCGTTGCCCGCAGCTTGTCGCGGGCGTTCATGATGCCGTTCGCGGTGTTCGGCGTGTAGACGTCCATCTGCTCGAACTGGCGCACGACGGCGGTGCCGAAGTAGGTGATGGAGCTACCGATCCGGGGCAGAATTGCGTCGTAGCTCGACAGCGGCTTGCCGCGAAACTGCAGGTCGGGCTCGTCGCTCGAGAGGTCGATCGCGAACTTCAGGGTGTTCAACACCTTCACGTCGTGGCCTCGGTCGATCGCGGCGGCGCGGAGGCGCTGCGTCGAGTAGGCGTGCGGCGCACGGGAGAGGATGGCGAGTTTCACGGTGCTGTCCTGACAAGATGGCGGAGTGAGCGGAGCGCCCCATTCAACCACCATCGCCGGATGGCGCGAGTGGGTTTCCCTGCCCGACGCACCCGTCCCGTGGATCAAGGCGAAGCTCGACACGGGTGCCCGCTCGTCGTCGCTGCACGTCTTCGACTGCGAAGAATTCACGCGCGACGGCGTCGACTGGGTGCGCTTCGACGTGCACCCGTGGCAAGAGTCACGCGACGACGCCGTCACGGTCGAGCTGCCCGTGCACGATCGGCGGCGCGTGCGCTCATCGTCGGGGCACGCGGAGGAGCGCATCGTCGTGCTCATGACGATTCGGATGCTCGACCGCACCATGACCGCGGAGGTCACGCTCACGAATCGCGACGCGATGGGCTTTCGGATGCTCGTCGGCCGTCACGCGCTCAAACAGGGCTTCGTCGTCGACTCGTCGCGCTCGTACCTGGGCGGCCGGGCACCGAAGCCGGTGCGCCGCCGCAATCGCGGCAAGGAGTAATTCGTTCGCGCCCCCGACAGGATTCGAACCTGCGGCCCTCAGTACCGGAAACTGATGCTCTATCCCCTGAGCTACGGAGGCGTCGTTTAGCCTAGCGGGTCGTCGGGCGGTGCGCTGCCGCCAGACTCGGCGTCGCGCCGCGGTAGCGCGCTACGGCAGGTTGCGCTCGATCGAGTCGAGCAGTGGCCGCGCGTCGTCGGGGCTCAGGAAGGCCGACGATTCTGCGCTCACCCAGTACGAGCCGAAGAAGACGTCGATGATGCCGACTCCGCTTTCGACGCGGTAGCTGCCGTCGAGTCCGCCACCGAGGGCGTCTCCGCCCGACCGCTCGACCATGGCGCGCACCCGGGGCAACTCTGCGGAGTCGAATCGCGCCGCACCGATCGAGTACGTCTGCCCACTGGTCTGGTTGAGCCACCCGCACGCGATTCCCGAGAGCTCCGCGGTTTGTTCCGGGCCGCTTCCCGGGCGCGGGCGATACCCAGGGTCGGTGCCCACATTCGGGTTGTAGTCGTACACGTCTTGTGCGGTCAGTAGTTCTTCGCACGCCAGGCTGAGCGCCTCGCCGCGGAGGGGATCCTCGCTGGGCGGGGGTGCCGCCGTCTCGCTCGGCGTTTCGCTCGGTTCAGGGCTTGCTGTCTCGTCCGGTGCGGGTTCGGCGCTCGGCGACGGCGCGAGCGACACACTCGGCGAGGGGGAGGCGCTGTCATCCGGCTCCTCGGCGCTGCACCCGGCGACGGCCAGCATCGCGACGGCGAAGGCGGCCGCCATGAGGGGGATGCGCGGGCGACCGCGCCGCTCCTGCGTGACCTGTGCGTGCATCCCGACCGCCCCCTCGACCCCCGTCATGGCGCTCATTGTGGCCCCAATGCCCGTCGGGTGGGTCGAGGCGCGCCCGATAGGATCGACGACCGTGGAACCCGCTCAGCTCGCCGAATCGTTGCTCGCCGTCGTCCGTTCGGCCCTCGAGCGACGCGGCGCCGACTCGGCGGGCGTGTCGCTCGACGACATCGCGCTCGAGCGGCCGCGCAATCGCGACCACGGTGACTGGGCGACGAGCGTCGCGTTGAAGCTCGCGAAGCGCGTCGGGGTGCCGCCGCGCGAGCTCGCCGCCGAGCTGCAGAGCGGCCTCGCGGCCGTCGATGGCGTGGCCTCGGTTGAGGTCGCCGGCCCGGGGTTCTTGAACATTCGCCTCGATGCGGCCGCCGCCGGCTCCCTCGTCGCCACCATCCTCGATCAGGGTGAGCGCTACGGCACCAGCCAGACGCTCGCTGGCCAGTCGATCAACCTCGAGTTCGTGTCGGCGAACCCCACCGGGCCGCTGCACATTGGGCACACCCGCTGGGCGGCACTCGGTGACTCGCTCGCCCGCGTGCTGTCGGCCGCGGGTGCTCAGGTGACAAGCGAGTTCTACATCAACGACGCCGGCGCCCAGCTCGACGTGTTCGGTGAGTCGGTGCTCGCTGCAGCGCTCGGTGAACCGGCGCCCGAGAACGCGTACCCGGGTCAGTACATCGCCGACTTCGGCGCCCGCGCTCTCGCCGAGCATCCCGAGCTCGCCACGATGTCGCGGGCGGATGCCGTCACCGCCGTTCGCGAGCTGGCGTACGGCTGGCAGCTCAGCGAGATTCAGCAGTCGCTCGCCGAGTTCAACGTGCACTTCGACGTGTGGTTCAGCGAGCGCGAGCTGCACGCCGCTGGTAACGACGGCACGGCCAGTCCCATCGATCAGGCGGTCGACCGGCTGCGTGCCCAGGGCCACGTGTTCGACGAGGACGGTGCCGTGTGGGTGCGCACGACCGACTTTGGCGACGACAAAGACCGGGTGATTCGGCGCGCGAACGGCGTCTACACCTACTTTGCCGCCGACGCTGCCTACTACCTGTCGAAGCGCGACCGCGGCTTCGGGCTCACCATTTATCTGCTGGGTGCCGACCACCACGGCTACGTGCACCGCTTGAAGGCTCTCGCCGGTGCCGCCGGCAACGACCCCGAGCGCGACATCGAGGTGTTGATCGGCCAGCTCGTGTCGATCAACGGCGCCCGACTGTCGAAGCGCGCGGGCAACATCATCGAGCTCGACGACCTGCGCGCCTGGCTCGGCACCGACGCGCTGCGCTACTCGCTCGCGCGGTACCCGGCCGACTCGCCCCTCACGCTCGACCCCGAGCTGTTGCGCAAGCGCAGCAACGACAACCCCGTCTTCTACGTGCAGTATGCCCACGCGCGCACGCACCAGGTGGCCCGCAATGCCGCCGCGTCCGGCGTCGAGCGCACCGACTTCGAGGCGTCGACCCTCGTCGACGAGACCGAGAGCGTGTTGCTGGGCGTCCTCGCCGAGTTCCCGCGCGTCGTCGCTCAGGCCGCCGAGCTGCGCGAGCCGCATCGCGTCGCCCGGTACCTTGAGCAGCTCGCCGCCGCGTAC
>DASSWY010000091.1:0-4623 GCA_035704325.1 Microcella sp.
TGGTCGGCGATGGCGATCATTTCGGGCTTGTGCTCGACGACGAGCACCGTGTTGCCCTTATCGCGCAGGCGCCCGAGCAGCTCGTTCATGCGCTGGATGTCGTGGGGGTGCAACCCCACGGTCGGCTCGTCGAAGACGTAGGTGACGTCGGTGAGCGACGAACCGAGGTGGCGAATCATCTTGGTGCGCTGCGCCTCGCCGCCCGACAGGGTGCCCGACGGGCGGTCAAGGCTCAGGTAGCCCAGGCCGATCTCGACGAACGAGTCGAGTGTGTGGGCGAGCCCCTCGACGAGCGGCGCGACCGCCGGCGCGTCGATCGTGCGCACCCACGCGGCGAGGTCGCTGATTTGCATGGCGCACGCGTCGGCGATGTTGACCCCGTCGATTCGGGATGCGCGCGCCGGCTCGCTGAGGCGCGTTCCGTCGCACTCGGGGCACGCCGAGAAGGTCACGGCCCGCTCGACGAACGCACGAATGTGCGGCTGCATCGCATCGACATCCTTTTTCAGCATCGATTTCTGGATGCGCGGAACGAGCCCCTCGTAAGTCATGTTGATGCCCGACACCTTGACCTTGGTGGGTTCCTTGTACAGGAAGTCCCGGCGCATCTCGGGGCTGAAATCGCGAATGGGGATGCCGCCGTCGACGAGGCCCGACTCGGTGAAGATGCGCACCATCCAGCCGTCGGCCGTGTAGCCGGGCACGCGGATCGCGCCAGCGTTGATGCTGAGCGAGTCGTCGAAGAGTTGGGCGAGATCGATGTCGGTGACGCTTCCCATGCCCTCGCACCGTGGGCACATGCCACCGAGGTAGGTCTCGTTCTCGATGGTCACTGTTTCGCCGGTGACACTCGAGCGCTCGCCACTCACGCGCGTGGTCGGCACGTTGAACGAGAACGCGTTGGGCGGCCCGATCTGCGGCTCGCCGAGGCGGCTGAACAGTACGCGCAGCAGGGCGTTCGCGTCGGTCGCCGTGCCGACCGTCGAGCGCACGTTTGCACCCATGCGCTCTTGGTCGACGATGATCGCCGTCGTCAGCCCCTGCAGCTGGTCGACATCGGGGCGGCCAAGACTCGGCATGAAGCCCTGCACGAAGGCGCTGTAGGTCTCGTTGATCATGCGCTGCGACTCGGCCGCGATCGTCGCGAAAACGAGCGAACTCTTGCCCGAGCCGCTGACGCCCGTAAAGACCGTCAGGCGGCGCTTCGGGATGTCGACGTCGACGCCCCGGAGGTTGTTCTCGCGGGCGCCGCGGACGCGGATCATGTCGTGCGTGTCGGCGGGGTGCGGGGAGTCGCTCATGTCGACAGTCTGGCCCTCAGAGCGGCCTACAGGTAGTGCGGCATACCCACGCTTGACCCCGACGTAACGTCATAGTTTCAGATAGGGCTATGCGCCTCGTCCCCCTCGCCTACCTCTCGTCGTACTTTCTGTCGCTGCTCGGCAATTCGATCGCCGCGATCGCCCTGCCGCTGATCGTGTTGCAGGCGACGGGCAGCGCCCTCGGCGCCGGAATTGTTGCCGCGGCGACAGCAATTCCCGCCGTGTTCACCGGTCTGCTCATGGGAGTCGTGATCGACCGCATCAACCGGCGCACCTCATCCGTCGTGACTGACGTGATTTCCGCGCTGGCGATCGGCGCGCTTCCGGTGGTCGACATGATCAGCGGCCTGTCGATCGGCTGGTTCGTTCTATTCGGAATCATCGGTTCGCTCGGCGACGTCCCCGGGATGACGGCACGGGAGACGCTACTTCCCGCGGTGGTCACCCACAGCGGCGTGTCGGCGGAACGCCTCATCGGTCTCCGCGAAGCACTCGGAGCCGTCGCGCTCGTCGTCGGGCCAGCGGTCGCGGGGCTGCTCATCGTCGCGTTCGACGGCTCGACGGTGCTGTGGGTGACCGCGGCAACCTCGCTGGCCGCGGCTCTCGTGACCCTCGTGATTCCGCACCGGGTGGGCCGCGTCACCGCGATGGCCGGCGATGAGTCGCCCGGGTCCGGCTGGGCGCAGCTGCGGGCAGGCTGGCGCGCCCTCATGCACAGCCCCTTCCTCGTGGCCGTAACCGTTATTTCGCTCCTCGCCGTGACGGTACTCGCCGCCCTGCAGAGCCTCGTGCTGCCGGTCTACTTCACCGTGATCGAGCAACCCGGCCTGCTCGGCTTCGTGCTCACCGCGCTGGCCGTTGGCCTGCTCATGGGCGCCGGAGCATACTCAGCGGTCGGCCACCGTGGCGCGCGCCGCGTCTGGTTCTTGAGCGGACTCATCAGCTCGACCGTCGGCTTCGCGCTCATCGCCTGGCTGCCGTCGCCGGTGGTGGTCTTTGGTGGCGCGGTGATTCTGGGGGCGGCCAGCGGCATCCTGAACAGCGTGGTGGGGGTGCTCATGATCGAGCGCATCCCCGACCACGTACGCGGACGAGTGCTGAGCTCGCAGAACGCAGTGCTCACGGTGGCCGCGCCCGCCGGCATCATGGCTGCCGCGCTGCTCGTCGAGTTCGCAACTCTCACCATCGCGTCGGCGTCGATCGCGGGGCTCTGGCTGATCGCTCTGGCGGTCGGAGTGTTCGCGCGGTCGCTGCGTACGCTGGATCGCGACGCCGAACATCCCGGAGAGGTCGACCCCGATGCGCAGCAGTGAGCTGGCCCGCCTGGCGGGCGTGACCGTGCGGGCGCTGCGGCACTACCACCAGCTGGGCATCCTCGATGAGCCGCACCGCGCGGCCAACGGGTACCGCGAGTACACGGTGCACCACCTCGTTCGCGTGCTGCGCATCTCTCGCCTATCGAGCCTGGGTGTCAGCCTGAGCGAGCTGAAGCCGGTGCTCGACGCCGACGCCGCGAACGCGTCAGAACTGCTCGATCGCTTGGATGCGGAAACCGCCGCCGAAATCGACCGGCTTACCGCTCGGCGCGAGCTCATTGGCCGCCTCAAAGAGTGGAACGCCGCACCCGACCTCCCCGATCCGTTGGCGAGACACGTGGCACTCTTCGCGGCCCACATGGGCGACTCGACGCTCGCACGGTTTGATCGAGAACAGGCAATTCTCGTCAGCCACCTCCTCGGCGCCGACGGTGCGGACGCGGTCTCGGCCGTCTACGCGCGGTTCTCCGAGCCCGAGCTGCTGGAAGCCTCGGTCGCGCTCACTCGCCGACTCGAGCAGTTAGACGCCGACGCCCCCGACAGCGCCGTCGACGCGATCGTCTCCGACATCATCACGACCTTCGAACCCGTCATGCGCGAGCTGCGCGCCGATGAAACGCAGGGCACGGACGCGGCCGCGATCTCACTCCTCACCGAGTACGCGAGCGATGTGCTGAACCCCGCGCAGCAGCGGGTTCTCGACCGGGTCGAGGCGATCCTGTCGGCGCCCCCAGGGCAGCGGTGAGCCGCCGCGCGCATCCCGTCTAGTCAGCCGTCGACGCGTGACGATCCCACCCGTCGAGCACCCGCGTCGCGAAGAAGGTGAGCCACGGCGACGGCTCGCCCACCGGCACGTCGAGCTCGAACCACACGGCGCCCGGGTAGCGCTTGCCCTGCAGCCAGGTGCCATCGGGCTGGCGGGCGTCGCGCACGATCGCGATCGCCTCGGCGCAGCGCCCGTCGGGCGCGACGCCGTCATGCAGGGATGCGCGGCGCAGGTAGTCGAGGACGTTGAGCGCCGTGTACACGTGGCGGAAGGGGTAACCGAAGTACTCGACCCACGGCCCGACCCGCTCCCCCGTCGACGCCCGATACAGCAGGCGACGCGTCAGCAGGTATTGCTCGCCGCGGTGCCGCGCCTCGCGCAGACGCTCGTCGCCGGTGCGAATCTCCCAGTCGAGGATTCCCTTCAGCGAGTTCAGCGTCGAGTGGAAGCTCGAGCGGGTTGAGCCCTCAACCCACTCGCAGTTCCAGCCGCCGTCGTCGAGCTGGTGCTCGGCAAACCAGGTGGCAATAGCCGAGACGTCGGCCCCGAGCCAGGCGCCGTTGGCGAGCGTGAAGCCGTTGATGCAGGCGTCGACCTCGCCGCCCCAGTAGGGCAGGTCGTCGTAGTCCCACCGGCTGTTCTTATCGAGCCGCTCGGCCGTGTCGCCGAGGGCTGACGAATCAAGGCCCCAGTCACGCAGGGTGTTGAGGCTCCAGGTGGTGGCCGTCCACGGCTGGCCTGCCCCGGGCGCCGCTTCCGGGCCCTCAAAGTCGAAGCCGGCGGGAAAGTACGAGCCACCCGCCCACTGGCCGTCCGCGTCTTGGAGGGCGAGCATCCGCGCCCCCATGCCCTCGGTCGCGACCCGCGCGCGCGTGGCCTGCCACGTCGCCTCGGGCGCGCCGAGCAGGTCGCGCTCGACCTGCCAGGCGAGCGCGGGGTCGGTGCTGCGCATCCACGCGATGAGCGCGGGGTCGACGGCGGTTTCGTGGGAAGTCGAGGCGGGAGCGTCGCTGGCCATGGCGCGAGGCTACCCCCGCGCTGCAGGTTTGGCGCGTTGTCGCCCCATCCCCCAGCGTTTAGGGGCAACAACTCGCCAAAACCTGCGGGTAGGGGTGCGGGGCAGGGCACAGAACAGGGGCAGCGGGGCAGGGGTCGACACGGGCGCCGCGGCAGAGCAGGATCGACCCGACGAAAGGCGGCGGCGATGACGCGAGTGCGG
>DASSWY010000198.1:0-4637 GCA_035704325.1 Microcella sp.
CGGCTCTTGCCGAACAAGACCGTCTTCGACAACGTCGCGTTCAGCCTGCAGGTGATCGGCAAGTCGAAGGGCTTCATTCACGAGGCGGTTCCGGATGCCCTCGCCACCGTCGGTCTCGACGGCAAGGGCGGCCGCTACCCCCACGAGCTCTCGGGCGGTGAGCAGCAGCGCGTCGCGATCGCGCGCGCCGTCGTCAACAAGCCGTCGATTCTGCTCGCGGATGAGCCGACGGGAAACCTCGACCCCACGACATCTGACGGCATCATGACGCTCTTGCAGCGCATCAACGCCAACGGCACGACCGTCATCATGGCCACCCACGATGTCGGCATCGTCGACCGGCTGCAGCGCCGCGTCGTCGAGCTCGTCAACGGCCGCATTATTCGCGACGAGCGCGGCGGCAGCTACACCCAGGCCGTACCCCTCGTGCAGCAGCAGTCGTTCGGCGCCGCGGAGGCCACGCGATGAGACTCGGACTCGTGCTCAGCGAGGTCGGGCAGGGCCTGCGCCGCAACCTCTCGATGGTCGTCTCGGTCGTGCTCGTCACGTTCATCTCGCTGACCTTCGTCGGCACCGCGATTCTCTTGCAGGGCCAGATCAACCAGATGAAGACGTTCTGGTACGACCGGGCGCAGGTCGCCGTGTACCTCTGCACCGAGTACACAACCGCCGGCTCGTGCGACCAGCAGGCCGCCACCGACGACCAGATCGCGGTCGTCGAGGCGCAGCTTGAGTCAGAGACCCTCGCGCCGTTCATCGACGCGTACTACTTCGAAGACCAAGAGCAGGCCTTCGCGAACTTCCAAGACCAGTTCGAGGGCAACGCGATCGCCGCCCTCGTCACCCCCGACCTCTTGCCCGAGGCGTTCTGGGTGAACCTCGTCGACCCCGAGCAGAGTCAGATTCTCACCGACGCGCTCGCCGGCCTCGCGGGCGTCGAGTCGGTCGTCGACCAGCGCTCGTACCTCGACCAGATTTTCGCGATTCTGAACTCGGCGAGCCTCACCGCCGTCGGGATCGCGGCGCTCATGCTTGTCGCCGCCGCCCTGCTGATCGCCACGACCATCCGTCTGAGCGCCTTTTCGCGCCGCCGCGAGCTCGGCATCATGCGCCTCGTCGGGGCCTCGAATCGCTTCATTCAAACGCCGTTCGTGCTCGAGGGCGTCGTGTCGGCCATCATCGGTTCGGTGCTCGCCGGCGGTGCGGTCGTCGCGATCGTGCACTTCTTCGTGCAGGGCTACCTCACGCAGACGCTGCCGGGCACGAGCTTCGTCACGGTCGACGACGCGCTGCTCGTCGTGCCCGTGTTGCTGCTCGCCGGAGGCCTGCTCGCCGCCGTCGCCTCGAACATCGCCATCAGCCGGTACCTGCGGGTCTGATCGGGCGCGCCCGGAGCGCACCGAGCATCCGCCTGAAATGGATGCTCGGGGCCGGGTTATGCTGGAGGGCTGCGCGCTGCCCCGCGCGCCCGTGAACGCCACCGGTCACTACGCCACCGGTCACGCTGAGCCGAAAGGAGGGGCGCCATGCCGAAAGAGCAGGGTCAAAAGGTCGTGGCGACCAACCGCAAGGCTCGCCACGACTACACGATCGAGGACACCTTCGAGGCCGGCCTCGTGTTGAGCGGCACCGAGGTGAAGTCGCTGCGGCAGGGCCGCGCGAGCCTCGTCGACGGCTACGGCTTCATCGACGGGGGCGAGGCGTGGCTCGACGCCGTGCACATTCCCGAGTACTCGCAGGGCACCTGGACGAATCACGCCCCGCGCCGCAAGCGCAAGCTGCTCTTGCACAAGCAGCAGATCATCAAGATCAGCCAGAAGACGAAAGAGGGCGGCTACACGCTGATCCCTCTGAGCATCTACTTCAGCGACGGGCGCGCGAAGGTCGAGCTTGCGGTGGCGAAGGGTAAGCGCGAGTACGACAAGCGTCAGACGCTGCGCGAGAAGCAAGACAAGCGCGAGGCCGAGCGCGCCATGCGCAGCCGCAATCGCCTGGGCGAGTAGGGGCTCGCGCACACCGGGCGTCCAGTCCGCCGGGCGTAGGCTCGTCGTTTGTGGCTGAACGGTCGGGGGGCGCGACAAGCGCAAGCGGTGACGTGACGTACTCCGACCGCACCCGCTGGCAGGCGTTCTCGATCGCCGTTGCCGTTGCCTCGCTGACGATCCTCGACCTGTCGAAGGTCAATGTGGGCATCCCGGCGATTGAAGACGCGTTCGGCGCGGGCCCCACCGAGGTGCAGCTGATCGTCGCCGGCTACGTGCTCGCGTTCGGCGTCGTGCTCGTGCCGGCCGGCCGCTGGGGCGACCTCAACTCGCGCCGCCGCATGTTCTTGGGCGGGCTCATCGTCTTTCTCGCCGCGAGCCTGTTCTGCGCGATCGCGCCGAGCGTCGAGATTCTGATCGGCTCGCGCATCTTGCAGGGAGTCTCGGCGGGGCTCCTGATGCCGCAGGTGCTGGGGCTCACGCAACAGCTCTTCCAAGGGCCCGAGCGCGGCCGCGCCTTCGGCATCTTCGGCGCCGTGATCGGCCTCTCGACCGCCTTCGGGCCGACCTTGGGTGGCCTGTTCGTGAGCCTCGCGGGCGACGACCTCGGCTGGCGCCTCATCTTCTGGATGAACGTGCCGCTCGTCATGCTGCTGTGGCCGTTCGCGTACAAGCTGCTTCCGCGCACCCAGCCCGCCTCCGACGGGCCGCGCGACCTCGACATCGTCGGAACGCTCTTGCTCGGCGCGACCGTGCTCGCCCTCATGCTGCCGTTCGTGCTGACCACCGGCAGCCCTGACGACACCCCGGCGCGGTGGTGGTTCCTCGCACTCTTCGCCGCCGTCGCTGCGGGCTTCGTCGCCTGGGAGCGGCGCTATCTCGCGAGCGGCCGCACGGCGATCATCGACTTCGCGCTGTTCCGCATCCGCAGCTACCGCAACGCGACCCTGCTCGCGATGGCCTACTTCGCGGCCATGCCAGCAACCTTCCTCACCCTCACGCTCTTCCTGCAGATGGGCCTCGAGCTCGCTGCCGTCTACGCGGGCATGGTGACGATTCCCTTCGCGCTCGCGAGTGCCGTGACCTCGTTCTACTCGGGCAAGGTCGTCGAGAAGTTCGGGCGGCTCATCGTGGTGGTCGGTCTCGTCGGCGTGCTCATCGGTTTCTCGGGCGCGGTCGCCGCCGCGCTCTTCTTGCCCGCCATCGCCGTGCCGTGGGCGATGGCCCTCGCGATGCTGATCGCCGGAGCCGGGGGAGGGGCCGTCATCGCCCCCAACCAGACCCTCGCCCTCGCCGAGGTGCCGGTCACCTCGGGCGGCGTCGCCGGTTCGATCGGCCAGGTCGGCCAGCGCGTCGGCACCGCGGTCGGCCTCGCCGCCGCCACCTCGGCGTTCTACGCGACGATCTACGCCGAAGAGGGCTCGTTCTCGCAGCTCATCGTCTACCAAGACGCCTACCGCAACGCCGCCTTCGTGGTCGTGTTCTTCGTCGCCATCGCGCTCACCATGGCGCTCATCGACCTGCGCGCTCGCGTCGCAGGCCGGGTTCCCGATCGGGTCTAGCGCCGCTATACTGAAGGGCTACGCCGCGGGTGTCTGCGAGCGTACGAGAACGCCGGTGGCCGGCCCGAACGGTCGCCAACGGCTCACGAAACTCCACAGTGCGTGACAGCGACTCGCTCGCACGAGCATCCATTTTTCATTTTTTTTGAGGGCGGATGCACGGTGCGAGTCCCACGGGGATGATCGGTTTCGACACTGCCTGCGAAACTGTGAGAAGCGGGTCGAGGATGCAGGGTTATCTCGTAAACGATCTCTGCAAACAACAGGTGCCAATGCTAAGCGCACCGACTTCGCTCTCGCCGCCTAAGGCAGAGTAGAAAGTCCGTCAGCCCGGGTGTGCCTCCGCCCCGGTCGCTGGCGTCATTAAGGGGGCTAGCTGTGTGGTTGTGTCTCAGGGCCACGCGGGACTCGAACTGAGGCTGGGCCCGTCGACCTAGGGGTCTGCAACAAAGGTCGGGGCCGAGCAGAACGTCTCAGCAGACTACGCCCGTAGAAGGCTCAGGCTCACAGCAGTGGACGGGGGTTCGATTCCCCCCATCTCCACCATCAGAGGCGCTGTCACGCACTGTCGGAGGATCGCCTCCCGCGCGCCGCTTACCCGGCGCGCTTTTTCTTTGTCGCGCGCGCCGACGCCGCCGGCGTCAGCTCGTAACCGACGGGGAACAGACTTATCGGCCAGCGGGCGGTCACGAGCCCCCAGATGCCGCGGCGGGCGAACAGCACCGTCAGCACGCCGAGCACGCCGAGCACGATCAGGTAGGTCGAGCCGAAGTCGGCGAGCGACTCGCGCAGCAGGAAGAACACGATCGCTCCGATGATCGGGCCCTCAAGCGTGCCAAGGCCACCGATCAGCACGATGAAGATCATGAACGCGCTCCACTCGACGCTGAACACCGCGTTCGGTTGCACGCGCAGCGTCGAGAGGGCGAGCAGGGCGCCGGCAGCCCCCGCACCGGCGGCGGCCGCGACAAAGACGATGCGCTTCGAGGCCTGCACGTCGACGCCCGACGTCGAGGCGGCGCGCTCGTCGTCGCGCACCGCGGTCAGCGCGAGGCCGCGCCGCGAGCGGGCGAACAGGATGCTCGCCACCAGA
>DASSWY010000259.1:0-3162 GCA_035704325.1 Microcella sp.
CCCGGCGCGCTGCCGGCCCCCGCCCTCGAGCAGGTCATCACCGCGGTCAAGGACCTCGACATGGACGACGTGCGCAAGCAGGTCGCCGAGCAACAGGAGCAGGGCGCGCAGCAGTAGGCGCAGGGGCACGTCCGACGCGCAGCCCACGCTGCGCGGGCGACGGGTCAGTCGCGCGCACCGCGGGGCCGCCAGCGGTAGAGCACGTGCGGGCGCAGAGGGTGCCCCTCGGCGACGTTTGGATGCTCGAAGTCGCCCGCGGGATCGCGCACCATTCCGATGCGCTCCATTACCGTGATGGACGGGCGGTTGAGCGCGGCCGTGAACGACAGCACCTCGTCGATGCCGAACTCGGATGCCGCGGCGAGCACACGGCGGGCTGCAGTGGAGGCGGCTCCGCGGCCCCACGCCCAGGTGTCGAGGCGCCAGCCGATCTCGACGGCCGGCGTGAACGGGGCGGGAAACGTGGCGCGAGCGAAGCCGACGTACCCGGCGAGACGACCCTCGACCTCGAGGGCCCACAGGCCCCAGCCGTCTGCCTGATGCTGCGCGACGATGCGATCCACGAACGCGTCGCTCTCGTCGCGCGACCGCAGCGACGGGAAGAACCGCATCACCTCGGGGTTCGCGTTCATCGCCGCGAAGGGGGCACGGTCGCTATCTCGCCACGCGCGAAGGCGTGAGGGATCACCCGATGAGCCGGCGAGCCCGGGGCTGGGCTCGGCGTGCAGTGCCCGCTCGTTCACCGCGTGCTGATGAGAGGCGGGCGCCTCAGCAATGTGCCGCTGATGGCACGTGCCGTGGGAGGCACATTGCTCAGACGGCGGCATCGACGCCGCGGGGTCCGAACTCACCAGTACTCGGGCGGGGGTTCGTCGTCGGGCGGCGGCTCGTCGAAGTAGGGCGGCGGTTCGGCGTTACTCACCGGCGACGTCGATGCGGCGGCGCCGCGGGCCGCCGCGCCCCCGCGACCCGAGCGCGACGAGCGCGCCGACAGGGCGGCCGGGTCGCTCGGCGTCGACACCTCAACCGCCGGCGGCTCCTCGCCGCGCACGACGGCGAGCACCGCCTCGCCGAACTGGTCAAGCTTCTTCTGGCCGACTCCGCTGATCTGCGCCAGCTCGTCGAGCGACGAGGGCACCGTCAGCGCGATACCCCGCAGGGTCGCGTCGCCGAACACGATGTAGGCGGGCACTCCGGCCTCGCGCGCGGTCGACGCGCGCCAGGCGCGCAGCCGCTCAAAGAGACCGCCCGCCTCAGCCGGCAGATCAGCGGGAGCCGAACGCTTTGAGCGCGAACCCGAACTCGAGGAGGCGCGCGGAGCATCCTTACGAAGGCGCACCTCGCGTTCGCCGCGCAGCACCGCGCCGCTCGCCTCCGTCAGCCCCAGCACGCCGTACTCGCCGCGCACGGCGATCAGACCCTGGGCGAGCAGCTGGCGCACCACGCCGCGCCACTCTTGCTCGCCAAACTCGGTGCCGAGGCCGAAGGTCGACAGCTCGTGGTGGCGCTGCTGCTGCACCCGCGGCGTCTGCTTGCCGGTAAGGATGTCGATGAGGTGGCCGGCGCCGTAGCTCTGGCCGCGCTCGCGCTCAAGCCGCACGATCGTCGACAAGAACTTCTGCGCCGGCACCGTGCCGTCGATCGCCTCGGGCGGAGCCAGGCACGTGTCGCAGTTGCCGCAGCGACCCCCGGGCAGCTGCTGACCGAAGTAGTCGAGCAGCTGCGCGCGGCGGCACTCGACCGTCTCGCAGAGGGCGAGCATCGCGTCGAGCAGCTGCGACTGGCGGCGCTTGTGCGCCGGGTCGCCATCGCCGCGCTCGATCAGCTGACGCTGCTGCACGACGTCGTGCAGGCCGTAGGCAAGCCAGGCCGTCGACGGCAGCCCGTCACGACCGGCGCGGCCCGTCTCTTGGTAGTAGCCCTCGACGCTCTTCGGCAGGTCGAGGTGGGCGACGAAGCGCACGTCGGGCTTGTCGATGCCCATGCCGAAGGCGATCGTCGCGACCATGACGATGCCGTCTTCACGCAAGAACCGCGACTGGTGGTTCGCGCGCACCGAGGCGTCGAGACCGGCGTGGTACGGCAGTGCCGCGATGCCGTGATCGGCCAGCTGCTGCGCGGTCTTCTCGACGCTCGCCCGCGACAGGCAGTACACGATGCCCGCGTCGCCCGGGTGCTCGGTGCGGATCAGGCGCAGTAACTGCTGCAGCGGCTGGTTCTTCGGCTCGATGCGGTACTGAATGTTCGGCCGGTCGAAGCTCGCCACGAAGTGGCGGGCCTGCCCCAGCTCGAGGCGCATCGCGATCTCGCGCGCCGTTTCGGCTGTCGCGGTGGCGGTTAAGGCGATGCGCGGCACCTGCGGCCAGCGCTCGTGCAGCATCGACAGCGCCAAATAGTCGGGCCGGAAGTCGTGCCCCCACTGCGACACACAGTGCGCCTCGTCGATCGCGAACAGCGCGATGTCGAGCCGCGAGAGCAGCTCGACCGTCGCCGGCACCGTGACGCGCTCGGGCGCGAGGTACAGCAGGTCGACCTCGCCCGCGGCGAGCGCCTGCTCGACGGCCCGACGCTCGTCAGGCGATTGCGTGGAATTCAGGAACGCGGCGCGCACGCCGACCGCGCCCAAAGCATCCACCTGGTCTTTCATGAGCGCGATGAGCGGCGAAATAACGACGCCAACGCCGCGTCGCACGAGCGCCGGAATCTGGTAGCAGAGGCTCTTGCCCCCACCGGTCGGCATCAGCACGAGCGCGTCGCCGCCCGCGACGACGTGGTCGATGATCTGCTGCTGCTCGCCGCGGAACGCGGGATACCCGAAGACCTGCTCGAGCACCTGCTGGGCGGCGGGAGCGGTGGTCGGATTCACTGACCCAGGCTAACGGGCACCGCCGACGCGTATGCCGCGAGCGCCCACCTCGGTGAACGGATGCGCCGGCACGGCCGGGTGGGGACGACGCCCTAAATGTGGATGGCCGGGTCGATCCAGAACCCGTCGGCGCCGGCCGCAGCGTTCGCGCCGCGCGGCTTCGCCACCGCGGGAATGCCGGTCGCCACGTGGTTCGGCGGAACGTCGCGCGCGACGAGCGCGAGCGCCCCCACCTGCGAGTCGTCGCCGATCGTGATCGGGCCGAGCACCGTCGCGTTGGCGCCGATCAGCACGTT
>DASSWY010000266.1:0-2256 GCA_035704325.1 Microcella sp.
GGCCACGACACCGTCATGGTGCCCGACTTCGTGAAGATGGCCGACGCGTATGGCGCTCTCGGCATTCGCGTGAGGACGCCCGAAGAGGTCGAGCCCGCGATCAAGCTGGCGATGGAGACGAACGACCGCCCGGTCGTCATCGACTTCATCGTGAGCCGCGACGCCATGGTGTGGCCGATGGTGCCGCAGGGCGTCGGCAACTCGTCGGTGCAGTACGCCCGCGACCACGCCCCCGAGTGGGAGAGGGAGTAACCGCCATGACGTACCACGTGCTCTCCCTCCTCGTCGAGGACAAGCCCGGTCTGCTCACGCGCGTCGCTGGGCTCTTCGCCCGCCGCGGCTTCAACATTCGCTCGCTGGCGGTCGGCACGACCGAGATCGAGGGGCTCTCGCGCATCACCGTGGTGGTCGAGGTCGAGGGCCTGCCGCTCGAGCAGATCACGAAGCAGCTGAACAAGCTGATCAACGTGCTGAAGATCGTTGAGCTCGACCCGTCGCAGTCGGTGCAGCGCGAGCACATGCTCGTGAAGGTGCGCGTCGACAACACGACCCGCTCGCAGATTCTCGAGGCCGCGACCCTATTCCGGGCCCGCGTCGTCGACGTCGCCACCGATGCCCTCGTGATCGAGGTCACGGGCGACACCCAGAAGGTCGAAGCGCTCTTGCGCGTGCTCGAGCCGTACGGCATCAAAGAGATCGCCCAGTCGGGCCTTCTCGCGATCGGTCGCGGCGGCAAGAGCATCAGCGAGCGCGTTCTCAAGAACTAAACCGGATGCGCGGGGCCACGCCCCGAGCATCCGCCCGAAAGAAAAACCACCACTGAAGGAGTGAATCCCGCATGACCTCTGTCATCACCGACAAGGACGCCGATCTGTCGATCATCCAGAGCAAGAAGGTCGCGATCGTCGGCTACGGCTCGCAGGGCCACGCCCACGCGCAGAACCTGCGCGACTCGGGCGTCGAGGTCGTCATTGCGCTCAAGGACGGCTCGAAGTCGACCGCGAAGGCCGAGAACGACGGCTTCCGCGTGCTGAACGTCGCCGACGCCGCCGCGTGGGCCGACCTGATCATGATCCTCGCGCCCGACCAGCACCAGCGCGCGATCTTCGCCGAGTCGATCAAAGACAACCTGACCGAGGGCAAGACGCTCGCCTTCGCGCACGGCTTCAACATCCGCTTCGGCTACATCGAGGCCCCCGAGGGCGTCGACGTGATCCTCGTCGCCCCGAAGGCCCCCGGCCACACCGTGCGCCGCGAGTTCGTTGCCGGCCGCGGTATCCCCGACATCGTCGCCGTCGAGCGCGACGCCTCGGGCACCGCGTGGGACACCGCCCTGTCGTACGCGAAGGCCATCGGTGGCACCCGCGCCGGCGTCATCAAGACGACCTTCACGGAAGAGACCGAGACCGACCTGTTCGGCGAGCAGGCCGTGCTCTGCGGCGGAACCTCGCAGCTCGTGCAGTACGGCTTCGAGGTGCTGACCGAGGCTGGCTACCAGCCCGAGATCGCCTACTTCGAGGTGCTGCACGAGCTGAAGCTCATCGTCGACCTCATGTGGGAGGGCGGCATCGCCAAGCAGCGCTGGAGCGTGTCGGACACCGCCGAGTACGGCGACTACGTGTCGGGCCCCCGCGTCATTGACCCGAGCGTGAAAGAGAACATGAAGGCCGTTCTCGCCGACATTCAGTCGGGCGCGTTCGCGAAGCGCTTCATCGACGACCAGGATGCTGGCGCCGTCGAGTTCCACCAACTGCGCGACAAGGCCGCCGCGCACCCCATCGAGGAAACCGGTCGCGGCCTGCGCGCCCTGTTCTCGTGGAAGCAGCAGGACGCCGACTACACCGAGGGCTCGGCCGCCCGCTAGCCTTTCGCGTCCACCCCATCGACCGGCCCGTCTCGCGCTCAGCGCGGGGCGGGCCGTTCGCGTCGGTACTCGTCGCGCCAGGCGGGCGTCGGCTCGGCGGTGGGTCGGGGCCCGCGCCGGCCAGACACCAGCCAGACCACGTTCGCGATGACCGTCTCAACACCCGCGGCCGCATAGGCGCCCGCGACGAGCGGCAGGTACAGGGCGCCCAGGTAGCTCGCCGCGACCACGAGGCCGACGTCGCGGAACCACAGCGGTGCGAGGGCGGCGGGGAGAAGCAGCGCGAGCATCCACCAGGGGCTCGCGAGCACCGCGAGCGGCACCGCCGCGACGAGCAGCAGCGCACCGAGCGCGACCTGCGCGATGAGTGCGCGGCCGCGCCAGCCGCCGTG
>DASSWY010000281.1:0-7275 GCA_035704325.1 Microcella sp.
GATCGTCGGCGAGCTCGTGCCGAAGAACTTCGCGCTCGCGCTGCCGCGCCAGACCGCGAAGGTTGTCATCCCCTTCCAATGGCTGTTCACGACCGTGTTCCGGCCGGCGATCCGGGTGCTGAACGGCACGGCCAACCGCATTCTGCGCGCCATGGGCATCGACCCGAAAGAAGAACTGAGTGGGGCCCGCACGGCCGAAGAGTTGTCGTCGCTCGTGCGGCGCTCGGCCCAGCACGGTCTG
This sequence comes from Microcella sp., assembly GCA_035704325.1. Lineage (GTDB taxonomy): Bacteria > Actinomycetota > Actinomycetes > Actinomycetales > Microbacteriaceae > Microcella. Next base: position 242 of record DASSWY010000281.1, read on the forward strand.
CTCGAAGCCGACACGGCCACGCTGCTCTCGCGCACACTCGCCTTCTCGCAGCTGACGGCACAAGACGTGATGACGCCGCGGGCCCGCCTCGTGAGCGTCGAGCGCGCCGAGTCGGCGCTCGACGTCATCGGGGCCGCCCGCCGCACCGGGCACTCGCGGTTCCCCGTCGTGGGCGAGTCGTTCGACGACGTCATCGGCATCGTGCACATCAAGCAGGCGGTCGCCGTGCCGCATGAGCGCAGGGCAGACGTTCCCGCCTCGGCGCTGATGTCGGAGGCGCTGCGGGTTCCCGAGACGATGCGGCTCGACACACTGCTCACCGAACTGCGCGGCCAGGGCTACCAGATGGCGGTCGTCGTCGACGAGTACGGCGGCACCGCGGGCGTCGCCACGCTCGAAGACCTCGTCGAAGAGCTCGTCGGAGAGGTCAGCGACGAGCACGACCGCGCCATGGTCGACGTGGTGCGCGCCCGTGACTGGCTGACCTTCCCGGGCATCCTGCGCCCCGACGAGCTCGCCGACCGCGCGGGCGTGACGGTGCCCGATGACGGGCCATGGGAGACCGTGGCCGGCTGGCTGATGGCCGAGCTCGGTCGCCTGCCGCGCGTCGGCGACACGGTCGAGCTCGACGAGGGCGTGTTCCGGGTCGAACGACTCGACGGCCGACGCATCGACCGGGTGCGGTTCACTCCGACGTCGGTTCCCGCGGGCTCGACCGAGTGGGCGGGGGGTGCCGCATGATTTCGTCCGCCGACTGGTGGGGCCTGGTGTGGCTCGTGGTGCTGCTCGCCGGCAACGCCTTCTTCGTCGGTGCCGAGTTCGCTGTCATTTCGGCCAAGCGCTCGCAGATCGAGCCGCGCGCCGAGGCCGGCTCGCGGGCGGCCAAGACCGCACTCTGGGCGATGGAGCGCGCGACCCTCATGCTCGCCACGAGCCAGCTCGGCATCACCGTCTGCTCGCTCCTGATCTTGAACGTCTCCGAGCCCGCGATTCACCACATTCTCGAGATTCCGATCGCACTGACGGGGCTGTCGGAGGAGCTCGTGTCGACGATCGCCTTCATCATCGCCCTGCTGATCGTCTCGTTCCTGCACGTCGTTCTCGGCGAGATGGTGCCGAAGAACCTGTCGTTCTCGCTGCCCACCCGGGCGGTCCTGATTCTCGCCCCGCCCCTGGTCGCCGTGGCCCGCATCTTCTCTCCGATCATCTGGAGCCTCAATGCGGCGGCCAACGGCATCCTGCGCCTGTTCCGCGTTGAGCCGAAAGACGAGGCGACGAGCGCCTTCACGCTCGATGAGGTCGAGACGATCGTGCGGCAGTCGACCCGCGAGGGCGTGCTCGACGACGCGAGCGGGGCGCTCAGCGCCGCATTCGAATTCACGACGAAGACGGTCGGCGATGTCGCTGTACCGATGGATGCGCTGGTCACCCTCCCGGAAGACGCCTCCGGCAGTGACGTCGAACGCGGCGTCGCGCAGCGAGGCTTTAGCCGCTACGTGCTCGTCGACGAGGCGGGCGAGCCGACCGGCTACCTGCACCTGAAAGACGTCATCGACCTGCCCGAGGACGAGTTCGACGACCCGGTGCCGCCGAAGCGCATTCGCCGGCTCGTATCGATTCTGGCGAGCGCCGAGCTCGAAGACGCGCTCGCCCTCATGCGCCGCTCGGGATCGCACCTCGCGCGCTCGGTTGATGCCGAGGGGCAGACGGTGGGCGTGCTCTTCCTCGAAGACATCCTGGAAGAGCTCGTCGGCGAGGTGCAGGACGCCACTCGCCGCCGCCACTTCGGCTGAGCGGCGCCCTGGCGCCGCCGCCGGGGGAGGCGTAGCGTGACGTCATGACCGCGCACAACGACACGACCGCCGAACTGGCGGCGGCGATTGATCGGGCTCTCCGCGAGGCGCACCTGCCGGCGGGTGGGGCTCCGCACACGGAAACGGTGACGCTCGTGGCGGCGCCCGAGCCGACCGCCGCCGAGCTGGGCGACGCGCTATCTCCCCTCGACGGGGCCGACGGAGACTAGCCGGCCGTCGGGCTGAGGGCGGCCTCGGCCATCGCGGCGAGCACCGCGCGGGTGTCGCGCGCTGCACCGCGCGCGCTGTGCGGCGTCGAGTTCATGAGGCCGAAGGCGGCGTGGGCGCGGGTGCGCAAGAGCGGCCGGGCGTCGTTCGGGTGCAGCGCCTCGAGCACGTCGACCCACAGCTCGACGTACTGCCGCTGCAGCCCGCGCACCGTGCGTCGGTCGGCGTCGGCGAGGCTCTCGAGGTCGGCCGACTGCACGCGAATCACGTCGGGGTTCTCGACGGCGAAGGCGACGTGGAAGGCGACGAGCGCGCGCAGCGAAGCCCGCGCATCCCGGATGCTCGCCTCGCCGTCGCGGGGAATCTCACCGTCCGCGCCCGCGTCGCGTCCCGCGAGAACGGCCCGCGCACCGTCGAGGAGGCCCGCGCTCGCGTCAACGAGCAGGGCCGCGAGCACCGCCTGCTTGCCCGCGAAGTGCCGGTAGACGGCGGGGCCGCTGACCCCGACGGCGGCACCCAGGTCGTCGAGCGAGACACGCTCGAAGCCGCGCTCGGCGAAGAGCTGCGCGGCGGCCGCGAGCAGGGCGCTGCGGCGCTCGGCCTTGGCCTGTTCACGCGACACGACGATGCTCATGTGCGTCAGTGTAGACATTCCAGTTAGTCGTGACTAACATTTGGGTCAGTTAGTCACCACTAACCGACCGGCTTGTGCCGGCCCCGACGCCACAAGCGACAAGGGGGAGTAGTCAATGTCGACCTCCGCACGCGCCGAGACCACTCCGGCCGAGCCTGCGCCCGACGCGAACGCGACGTCCGCGGCCGCCGCCCCCCGCGCATCCATGACTGAGCTCGTCGCCGAGCTGCGCGAGAAGTTCGCGCAGACGGCGCTCGGCGGCAGCGAATCGTCACGCACACGCCACGTCGCGCGCGGCAAACTGCTGCCGCGCGAACGCGTCGACCGGCTGCTCGACGAGGGCAGCCCCTTTCTTGAGATCGCGCCGCTCGCGGCCGACGGGCTTTACGGCGGCGACGCGCCGAGCGCTGGGCTCATCACCGGTATCGGCCTCGTGCACGGCCGCCCCGTCATGGTCATCGCGAACGACGCCACCGTGAAGGGCGGCACCTACTTCCCGCTGACGGTCAAGAAGCACCTGCGTGCGCAAGAGATCGCCTTCGAGAACCGGCTGCCGTCGATCGCCCTCGTCGACTCGGGCGGGGCGTTCCTGCCGCTGCAAGACGAGGTGTTTCCCGACCGCGACCACTTCGGGCGCATCTTCTTCAACCAGGCGCGGGCATCCGCCGAGGGCATCGCGCAGATCGCGTGCGTCATGGGCTCGTGCACGGCGGGCGGGGCGTACGTGCCGGCCATGAGCGACGAGACCGTCATCGTGCGCGAGCAGGGCACCATCTTTCTCGGCGGCCCGCCGCTCGTGAAGGCCGCCATCGGCGAGGTCGTCAGCGCCGAAGAGCTCGGCGGCGGCGAACTGCACGCGCGCACCTCGGGCGTCGTCGACCACCTCGCCGACGATGACACCCACGCGCTCGAGATCGTGCGCGACATCGTCGCCACCCTGCCGCCGCCGCGCGAGCCCGCGTGGGCCGTCAGCGCCGCCGCCGACGAGCCAGCCCACGACCCCGCGACCCTGCTCGACGTCGTGCCCGCCGACGTGCAGACGCCCTACGACGTGCACCTCGTCATCGACCGCATCGTCGACGCCGGCTCGGTCAGCGAGTTCAAGCCCGACTACGGCACGACGCTGGTCACCGCCTTCGCGCGCATCGAGGGTCACCCGGTCGGCATCGTCGCCAACAACGGCGTGCTGTTTAGCGAGTCGGCCATGAAGGGCGCGCACTTCATCGAGCTGTGCGACCAGCGCGGCATCCCGCTCGTGTTTCTGCAGAACATTTCGGGCTTCATGGTGGGCCGCGACGCGGAGGCGGGCGGCATCGCCAAGCACGGCGCGAAGATGGTCACCGCCGTCGCCACCACCCGCGTGCCGAAGCTCACCATCGTGATCGGCGGCTCGTTCGGCGCCGGCAATTACTCGATGTGCGGGCGGGCGTACTCGCCGCGCTTCCTGTGGATGTGGCCGAACGCCCGCATCTCGGTCATGGGCGGCCAGCAGGCCGCGAAGGTGCTCTCGACCGTGCGCCGCGACCAGCTCGGCGACGACTGGCCCGCCGACGAACAGGAGGCGTTCGAGGCCCCGATCCGCGCCCAGTACGAGGCCCAGGGCAACCCCTACTACGCCACCGCCCGCCTCTGGGATGACGGCATCATCGACCCGGCCGACACCCGCCACGTGCTCGCCCTCGCCCTCGACGTCGTCAGCCGCGCGCCGCTGCCCGAGCCGCGCTTCGGCCTCTTCCGGATGTGAGCGAGATGACCACGCCCCTCTTCGACACTGTCCTCGTCGCGAACCGCGGCGAGATCGCCTGCCGCGTGATTCGCACGCTGCGCGCGCTCGGCATCCGCTCCGTCGCGGTCTACAGCGATGCCGATGCGGATGCGCGGCACGTCCGCGAAGCGGATCTCGCGGTGCGCCTCGGCCCCGCCCCCGCCACCGAGAGCTACCTCCACATCGAGCGGGTGGTCGCAGCGGCGACATCCGTGGGGGCGCAGGCCGTGCATCCGGGATATGGCTTCTTGAGCGAGAACACGGCGTTCGCGCGCCGCCTCGAGGAGGCGGGCGTCGTGTTAATCGGGCCGCCCGCGAGCGCGATCGAGGCGATGGGCGACAAGATTCGGGCCCGCGACCACGTCGCCGCCCGCGGCGTGCCCGTCACTCCCGGAGCGGGCGCCGCCGGCTGGAGCGATGAGCAGCTGATCGACGCCGCCGACACCGTCGGGTTTCCGCTGATCATCAAGCCGTCCGGCGGCGGCGGCGGCAAAGGGATGACCGTGGTGCGCGACAAGGGTGAGCTGGCCGACGCGCTGGTCGCCTCGCGCCGCGTCGCCCGCTCGTCGTTCGGCGACGACACCCTGCTACTCGAACGCTTCGTCGAGAGCCCCCGCCACATCGAGGTGCAGGTGCTCGCCGACGCGCACGGCACCGTGGTGCACCTCGGCGAGCGCGAGTGCTCGCTTCAGCGCCGGCACCAAAAGATCATCGAGGAGGCGCCGTCGCCGCTGCTCGACGCCGCCACCCGGGCGGCGATCGGCGAGGCGGCCTGCGAGGTCGCCCGCAGTGTCGACTACCGCGGGGCCGGCACCGTCGAGTTTCTCGTCTCTGACGCCCGCCCCGACGAGTTCTTCTTCATGGAGATGAACACGCGCCTGCAGGTCGAGCACCCCGTCACCGAGCTCGTGACGGGCGTCGACCTCGTCGAACAGCAGCTGCGCATCGCCGCGGGCCTGCCGCTCGAGGTGCCGCCGCTCGCGTTCAGCGGGCACGCCGTCGAGGCGCGGCTGTACGCCGAAGACCCCGAGCGCGGCTTCACCCCGCAGACCGGCACCGTCACGCTGCTGCGCGAGCCGGCGGGGCAGGGCGTGCGCGTCGACAGCGCCCTCATCGACGGGCTCGTCGTCGGCGCCGACTACGACCCCATGCTCGCGAAGATCATCGCCCACGGCCCCGACCGGGCGACCGCGCTGGCGCGCCTCGACGCCGCGCTCGCCGACACGGTCGTGCTGGGCGTGCCGACAAACGCGGGGTTCCTGCTCCGGCTCGCCGCCCTCCCCGAGGTGCGCTCGGGTGCCCTCGACACGGGCCTCATTGAGCGCAGCGAGCTCGCCGCCCCGCCGACTCCCGCCCTCGCCCGCACGATCGTGGCGCTCGTCGAACACGACCGTGCCGAGAGGGCCGCGACGAGCGCCTGGTCGCGCCCGAGCGGCTGGCGCGTCGGTGCCCCGCGGGCGCCGCGCTACGTGATCGACGGCGAGGAGCTCGCGATCGACGCGAGCGTCGTCGCGAACCTCGCCCCGCGCATCCGGATGCTCGTGCCAGCCGACAGCGCCACGCGCGTTCCCGGCGCGCCGGCGTCCGCCGCGGCCGAGCCGCTCGAGGTAACGCTCACCCACGACGGTCGCCGCCTCACCGCGCTTGTGGCGCGCGCCGACGACGCCACGTGGGTGCACCTCGACGGCGCGACCCATCGGCTCGCCCGCCCGAGCCGTGCCGCGCGCGTTGCGGAGCACCGCGCTGGCCTCACCCGCACGCCCGGCACCGCCGACCCGACGATCCGCGCCGCCATGCCCGGCGCCGTCGTCGCGCTCGGCGCAGCCGACCACGACACGGTCGCCGAGGGTCAGCCCCTCGTGACGATCGAGGCGATGAAGATGGAGCACACCATGCTCGCCTCCATCGCCGGAACGGTGACCCTCACGGTCGCCGTGGGCGACCAGGTCGCACTCGACCAGGTCGTCGCCCGCATCACACCGGCCGAGCCCGAACCGGGGCCGGCCGGCGGCATCGAAGGAGACCCCGCATGATCGACCTGACCCCCGAACAGCAGCGCCTCAGCGACGAGGTGCGCGAGTTCGCTGACACCGTCGTCGCTCCCGCCGCGTACGAGTACGACACGAAGCGCGAGCTGCCGTACGACATCATCCGGCAGATGGGTGACATGGGGCTCTTCGGGCTGCCGTTCCCGGTCGAGTACGGCGGGCAGGGCAAGAGCTACGTCGACCTGTGCCTCGCGGTCGAGCAGCTCGCTCGGGTCGACCAGTCGATCGCCGTGACGCTCGAGGCGGGCGTCGGCCTCGGGGCGATGCCGATCTTCCGCCAGGGCACCGAGGACCAAAAGCAGCAGTGGCTGCCCGACCTCGCGAGAGGCCGCGCGCTCGCAGGCTTTGGCCTCACCGAGGCGGGGGCGGGCTCGGACGCCCGTGCGACGCAGACGACCGCCGAGGTGGTCGACGGCGAGTGGGTCATCAACGGCTCGAAGCAGTTCATCACGAACTCCGGTAGCGAGATCACGAGCCTCGTCACGGTCACCGCCGTCACGGGGCGCAAAGACAACGGCAACCCCGAGCTCTCGGCCATCATCGTGCCCTCCGGCACCCCCGGCTTC
>DASSWY010000305.1:0-2622 GCA_035704325.1 Microcella sp.
GTAGCCGGCGAGGTACGACGGCACGGCGAGCGGCAGCGCCGAGATGAGCAGCAAGGTGCGCGGGAACGGCACGCGGATGCGCGTCAAGACGACCGCGACAGCGGTTCCGAGAACGAGGGCGGCGGCGGTTGACGCGAGGGCCAGCGTGAGCGAGTTCGCCGCGTACTCGAGCACGCGGCCCCGCGTCAGGGTCTGGATGATCGTGGCCGCGCCGGTCTCGCTGGCCCGCACCACGAGGTACACAAGTGGGATCGCGGCGGCCGAGGCGGCGACGAGTGCCGCGGCGACGAGGGCGAGCGGCGGGCGGGTGCGGGCGACGGGCGTGGCCTCGCGCCCGGCGGGGCCGGGTTTCGGGCGCGCGCGGGCCCGTTCGGAGGCACGCGCGACTGCGGTCATGGTTTCCAGTGAAGCAGTTGGTGGCTGGGATGCGGCAGGGCCGGACGTCCTGTCAGACGCCCGGCCCCGTGCATCCCGCCGGGTGTGCGGGTGGGGGTGTTCTCGCTAGATCAGGCCGACGCGTGCGAGCAGTTCTTGCGTCGTCGACAGGTCGTCGAGGTCGCTCAGGTCGAGCTCGGGGTTCACGAGCGACTCGAGCGGCGGCAGGCCCTCGGGGGCGTCGATTCCGGGAACAAGCGGGTACTCAAAGGTCTGCTCGACGAAGTAGTTCTGACCGGCCTCCGAGACGAGGTACTCGACAAACGCGAGCGCAGCCTCGTTGTCGGCCGATCCGGCCAAGATGCCTGCGCCGGTCACGTTGACGATCGAACCGGGGTCGCCCGCCTCGAGGTACTTGAGCTGCGCGCGCATGTTGTCGGCACCCACTTCGGAGGCGAGTCGGAACCAGTAGTAGTGGTTGATCAGACCAGCATCGACGGCGCCATCGTTGACCGCGGTCAAGATCGGCGTATTGCCTTCGAAGATCTCGGGGTCGGTTGCCTGCAGCTCGATGAGCCACTGCTCGGCAGCCTCCTCGCCGAGCAGCACGCGGTGCGCCGTGATGGCCGACTGGAAGCTCGCGTTCGTGGGCGCGATCGCGAGCGTGCCGTCGAAGCTGCCGTCGACGTAGCCCTCGATCGTGTCGGGCAGCTCGTCTTCGGTGTACTGCTCACCGTCGTAAACGACGACGCGGGCACGGCCGGTGACGCCGACCCAGCTGTCGTCGGTTGAGGTGAACCCGGCGGGCACGCTGCCGGCGATCTCGTCGGGCAGGGTGGCGAAGAGCTCGGCCGCGCTGAGGGCGCCGAGAGCGCCGGCATCCTGCGAGAGGAACACGTCGGCCGGGGTGGCCTCGCCCTCTTCGAGCAACAGCGCGCCGAGTTCGGCGGTGTTGCCGTAGCGCACCTCGACCTCGATGCCCGTCTCCTCTTCGAACTGGTCGATGAGGGGCTGCACGAGGTCTTCGTCGCGACCCGAGTAGAGGGTGAACGAGCCCGCGCTGTCGGCGGTGGCGTCGCCGCCCGCTGTCGGCTCGGTGTCGGGGGCACCCGCGGCGCAGCCGGCCATCAGGGCGATGGCGGCGGTCAGGGCGGCGGGGGCGAGGATGCGGTTGGCGCGCATGCGAATATCGGCTCCGGTTGTAGGAGGGGAGAGCCGGCGAGGCCGTGGCCGCGCCGGGGGCACCATCGGTGGCACCGTAGGTAAGGTTAGCCTAACCTTGCGACCCGCGTATAGGGCCAACGTTCAGCCAGCCGCGCGGCTCGCAGAAACGCAGTTCTTATGCGCACGCCCTCGTTCTCACGCAACGGATGCGCGTACGCTCGCCCCATGGACGCCATCGACTCGCGCATCATCGACCAGCTGCGGCAGAACGCTCGGGCCGGGTACGGCGACATCGGCGACGTCGTGGGCCTGTCGGCATCGGCCGTCAAGCGCCGCGTCGACCGCCTGCTCGCCGACGGGGTCATTCGGGGTTTCACCGTGCAGGTCGACCCCGCCGTCGAGGGGCTCGCCGTCGAGGCCTACGTCGAACTTTTCTGCCGCGGAACCGTGTCGCCCGACGACCTGCGTCGCCTTCTGTCGGCCGTGCCCGAGGTGGTGGATGCCGGCACCGTCACCGGCGAGGCCGACGCCATCGTGCACATGCGATCCCGCGACATCCCCTCGCTCGAGGAGGCGCTGGAGCGCGTGCGCTCAGCCCCCAACGTCGACCACACCCGCTCGGCGATCGTGTTCTCGCGCCTCGTGCACCGCGAGTAGCGCTGCGTCGGCGCGTGAGGCGCCACGACGAGTGGGGGCCGACCCCGCACACGTCGACCGGCGCGGGACGGGCCCCCGCACACACGCCGAAACGAGGGTTTCGGCCGAAACACGCCCTGTGTGAGGCGTATCTCGACCGAAACCCTTGTCTCGACGCTGGTGTGATGCGCGGGTTAGGCGTTAATCGACTCGCGATCCTCCGCGTCAGCGGACTCGCCAGCCTCGGCCTCGGCGCCCGACTCGTCGCGCTCGACCAAGTAGCGCGTGTAGGCGGGCACCGTGAGGAAGGTCGGGAAGACCTCCTGCAGCGTCACCTCACGGAACACGTCCTCCGCCTCGGCGAGCTTGTGGCCCTCGGGCGTCGGTAGCTCGGCGAGCACCTCGCGCAGCAGGCGCTCGACCAACTGACGGCTGATTTGCTCGCCC
>DASSWY010000014.1:0-3612 GCA_035704325.1 Microcella sp.
GATCGATCGGCGACGGCTGCCGCCGCGGCGATCACGCGCTCTCGGGTCAGGCTTCGTCGTTGGCTCACTGTCTCATCTTTGCGTAACTTACGCCCGTAAGGCTAGGGTTCACCGACAAGCCTTACATATGTAAGTTTCACGACTGAGGGAGCCCGAATGACCGTCGCCCACGCCACCCCCGCCGCTGCGCGCCCCACCGATCGTCAGTACACGGTGCGGCAGGTGCTCGCGATCTGGGCCGCCGCCGCCCTGCCAATGGCCGTGCTCGCCTGGGCAGTCTGGCCCGCGCTGAGCGACGCCACGAATCTGCACCCGGGGATGCTCTTCTGGCTGCTCATGGTGGTCGGCATGGTGTGGCAATTCGCGCTCGCCCTCACGATTCTGTACCGCGAACTCGGAACGCTGCGGTGGTCAGCTGTCGCTCCGCGCGTCTGGGCCCAGCAACCCCGCGACCCCCGCACGGCTCAGCGATCGCCGCGATCGTGGTGGGCGCTCGTGCCGATCACCGCCGTGTTTGCGGTGCTGACGTTCGCGAGCGAGGAGCTCACCGTGTTTTTTGACGCGCTGGGGTGGGTGGCCCCGGAGGGCACCGACATCCGCCAGCTGGTGAGCCCGGAGTTCGACGGCCAGTGGTGGATTCTCGGCGTCGCGGCCATCAGCTTCGCGTTCAACTACGTGCTGGGTGAAGAGCTGCTCTTCCGCGGGGTGCTGCTGCCGAAGATGCAGGGTGCGTTCGGCCGGTGGGACTGGCTCGTGAACGCCGTGCTCTTCACGGCCTACCACCTGCACAAAATCTGGGCTCTTCCGCTGATCCTCCTCACCAGCCTTCCGTTCAGCTGGGCGGCGAGGCGCTACCGCTCGATCTGGTTCGCGATCATCCTCCACAGCATCGAGGGCGTCGTCGTGTTTGTCGTGATCGTCGGCGTTGTCAGCGGCCTCGCCTTTGCGTGACCGCCGCATCTAGCGAACGACGGATGCGCTTCCCGCGATCACCTGCCAGCGACCGTCGATCACGGACCAGTAGCGCTCGTACAGCAGCGCCGCCTCGATCGGCACGCCACGGTCGGTGAGCGCCACATCGACCAGCGTCTGCGTGCGCCCTCGGCCCGCGTTCTCGACGGTGGTGCGCTGGCGCTCGGTGATTGACGCGAAGCGGGTCGCGCCGGTGCGGTGCGCCTCGAGATCGGCCTCGCGACCGATCACCGTTCCGTCGGGGAGGCAAAACGACAGCTCGGCGAAAAGCAGCTCGGTGAGGCTCTCGATGTCGCTAGAGCGCATGGCCTGAAGCAGGGCGTCTTCTGCGCGGTCAAGCGTCCGGCCGCGGGTGTCGGTGGTGATCATGCAGTCCCCTCTTGTCTTTCTTACATGCGTAAGGATAGCCTCCAGTGTCAAGCCTTACATGCGTAAGGCACATCACCAAGGAGGACCCCACCATGACCAGCACCGAGCCGCAGCCCGATACCCGCCCCGGGCCGAGAGTGACGCTCGCCGCACTCTGGACAACAACCATGCTGATCGTCGCGTTCGTCGACATCTTTTCGCTGTACCGCCCCGATGTGCGGGAGCAGATCGCGGAGGGAACGCTCTTCATCTTCGCGATCAACGGAGGGTTCCTCCTCGGAATCCTGCTGTACGTGACGGTGCCGACACTCATGATCACGCTGTCGGTCGTCGCCCCCCGGCGCATCAATCGGGTGGCGCAGTGTGTCGTGGCGCCCCTCTTCGGGGTCACGATCATTGGCGCAGCCGTGGGCGAGTGGGCCTACTACGTCGTCGCCAGTGGCATCGAACTGGTGCTGCTGGCCGCGATCGTGACCGTGGCGGCGCGCTGGCACGTGGGAACGCCCGAGCGAGTAAGCGCTGCGCGCGAGACGCAGGGCGCGCGTTCGTGACACAGGGGTTACTGGGGGCGCGCGAGCGCCGCGGCCCGCTCGTCTTTGTGGCGGTCGCGTTCGGTCTTGTCGTGCTGCTGTGCGTTCCCGCCATGGCCGGGCTCGACGCGAACTACCTCGTGATTGCCACCCCCATCGCGCAGTGGATCCCGGCGCTCGCCGTGCTCCTTGCCGTCGGGGTGCGGCGGCGCCGCGAGTCGTTGTCCGTCACCTGGCGCATGCGCCCCGTGCGGGGAACCCCCACACGCTCGGTCATCGGCCTGGTGACGGCGGCCATCCTGCTGGTTCCGGCCATCCACGTCAGTCTCGGCATGGGGCTGGGCCTCGTGGAGTGGACTCCCGTGCCCGACATGTTCTCGATCGTGCCGCTGATTCTTCCCATCGCACTGTTGGCGCTTCTGTCGGCGATCGGGGAAGAGGTGGGCTGGCGCGGATACCTGTGGACGCGCATTCGGCATCGCACGGGGTTCTGGGTCACCGCGTTCGTCATCGGGCTGATCTGGTCGGCGTGGCATCTGCCCGTGTTGCTGGTGTACGGCGTTCAGGACGACATTGCGTGGCGCAACGTCGCCGCGACGGCGGTTGATCTCGTGGCCGCCTCGTTCGTTCTCGGCGCTGGCCGTGAACTCTCGGGAACCGTCTGGCCGGCAGCGTGGGGCCACGCGCTCGTCAACTCGGTGCTGGTGTTCACCTCGTCGAGTCTCGTCACGCAAGACGTCTTTCTCGACGACGCGTCGTTCTGGCAGTACCGCGCGCTCGGCTGGGCTGCGTGGCTCGTCGCCGCGGGGATGCTCGTCGCGGTGGGCGCCGCTACCACCCGGTCGCGAGAACCCGCTCGACCTGGTCGGCAAAGTAGTCGGCCGACTCGATCGTGACGCACAGCGGCGGCTTGATCTTGAACACGTTCTGGTAGTCGCCGGTGGGCTGCATGATGACGCCGAGCTCGCGCAGGCGGTCGCAGATGAACGCCGTCTCCGCGGTCGCCGGTTCAAGAGTCGACCGGTCGCGCACGAGTTCGAGGCCCATGTAGAGGCCCGAGCCGTGCACGGCGCCGATGATCGGGTACTGCTCCATGAGGGCCTCGAGGCGGCGGCGCAGGTGCTGGCCCACCCGCCACGCGTTCTGCTGCAGGCCCTCGTTCTCGATCACGTCGAGCACGGCCATGCCAATCACCGACGACACGGGTGAGCCACCGGTCGAGGCGAAGAAGTAGCCGCCCGTGCGGTACTTGTCGGCGATCTCTTTCGTCGTGATGACCGCGCCCACCGGGTGGCCCGAACCCACCGACTTCGCCACGGCGATGATGTCGGGCACGACGCCCTGCTGCTCGTGGCCCCAAAACCAGCCGCCGAGCCGGCCGTAGCCCACCTGCACCTCGTCGGCGATGACGACTCCGCCGTGGCGGCGCACCGCGGCGTAGACCTGCTCGAGGTAGCCGTCGGGCAGGGGCACGCCTCCCGCGTTGCCAAAGTACGGCTCGCAGATGAACCCGGCGGGGGGCCGGCCGCTTTCCGCAAGCGCGTCGATGACGGCCACCGCCTCGGGGGCGTAGCGGAGCGCATCCGCCCCCCGATGCGTGCCGCGGTACGCGTTCGCCGCGTCGACCGTGTGCACCCACTCGGGGCGGGTCTCGAGCGCGTTCGGGTTGTCGGCGATCGAGGTCGAGACGGCATCGCTCGCGAAGGTCCAGCCGTGGTACGCCTCGCGCATTGCGACGATG
>DASSWY010000096.1:0-2454 GCA_035704325.1 Microcella sp.
TCGCCGTAGGCCGGCGCCTGGTGCACGATGCCGGTGCCCTCACCGGTGGCGACGTACTCGGCGACGAGGATCTGCCAGGCGTTCTGCATGCCAAACGTCTCGACGTCGGCGTAGTAGTCGAACAGGCGGTCGTAGTGCACGCCGCCGAGCTCACTGCCGACGATGGTGCGGGTGACCGCGGCCTGCGCATCCGCTGCCGACTCGTAGCCGAGATCCTTCGCGTAGGCGGGCAGGGTGTCGGCCGCGAGCAGGTAGAGCGACTCGCCTTCGACCGCGTCGGTGGCGCTTGCCGCGCCCCGCGCATCCGCCGCGCCATTCGGCCCGGCAGGGACGATGGCGTACGTGATCTCGGGGCCGACGGCGAGCGCCGCGTTCGTCGGGAGGGTCCACGGGGTCGTCGTCCACGCCAGCGCCTTGACGCTCGTGAGCCCCAGGGCCTCGGCCTTCGCGCCGACGAGCGGGAAGGTGACCGTCACCGACTGGTCTTGGCGCATTTGGTAGACGTCGTCGTCCATGCGCAGCTCGTGGTTCGACAGCGGCGTCTCGTCGCGCCAGCAGTAGGGCAGCACGCGGTAGCCCTCGTAGGCGAGGCCCTTGTCGAAGAGGGTCTTGAACGCCCACAGCACGCTCTCCATGAACGAGATGTCGAGCGTCTTGTAGTCGTTCTCGAAGTCGACCCAGCGCGCCTGGCGGGTCACGTAGCTCTGCCACTCGTCGGTGTAGCGCAGCACGCTCTCACGGGCTTTCGCGTTGAACGCCTCGACGCCCATCGCGTCGATCTCGGCCTTCTCGGTGATGCCGAGCTGCTTCATCGCCTCGAGCTCGGCCGGCAGGCCGTGCGTGTCCCAGCCGAAGCGGCGGTGCACCTGCTTGCCGCGCATCGTCTGAAACCGCGGGAAGAGGTCTTTCGCGTACCCCGTCAGCAGGTGCCCGTAGTGCGGCAGGCCGTTGGCGAACGGCGGGCCGTCGTAGAACACCCACTCGTCGCAGCCCTCGCGGTTCGCGACCGAGCGGCGGAAGGTGTCGTTCGTCGCCCAGTAGTCGAGCACCTCGCGCTCGAGCTCGGGGAATCGCGGCGACGGCGTGACGGCGTCGGTGTCGCGGTGCAGCGGGTAGCCCATGGTGTCTCCGGTCAGTGGATGCTCTGCTCACTTACCGCGAGGACGACCGGTCGCTTGCGACCCGCCGCGGTACCACCCCGCTTGCGCGACCGGCCGTATGTGCCCGGTCGTGCCTCTCACGCTGCGGCTGTGACGGGCCTGCCCCGCTCGGGTCTAGTGCCCACCCGAGGGTGGGGTTCTTCCGAGGACTCCCCGGTGATGGCCGGATCGCTGTCGTTGCCCCGATTCTAGCGGGCGGCGCGATGGCGGGAATACGCGGCCGACCGCGTACGCTCGACTTTCCGTGACTGATAACGCACGTGGCAAAGCGCCAACCACGTCCTCCTCGGCGACGACCGCGGCCCCCCGCGATCTCGCAGCACCCTCTGACCCCCGCATCGCGCGTCGCGCGCGCTGGGCCTCCCTCGTCGGCACGTCGCTCGAGTCGTACGACTTCTACATCTACGCCTACTTCGCGGCGTTCTTTGTCGGGCCTCTCTTCTTCGAGCCGCTCGGCGGATTCGGGGCGACCCTCGCGTCGTTCCTGTCGATCGCGCTGGCGTTCGTCATCCGCCCCGTCGGCGCGATCATCTTCGGCCACATCGGTGACCGCCTGGGCCGCCGAACCACGCTGATCATCACCGTCACGATGATGGGTGTCGCCACGGGCCTGATCGGCGTGCTGCCCACCTACGAGCAGGCCGGCTGGCTCGGTGCCGCGATTCTCGTGCTGCTGCGCCTCGTGCAGGGCATCTCGCTCGGCGGCGAGTGGGGCGGCGCGGTGCTCATCGCGACCGAGCACGAAAGCCGCGCCAAGCGTGCGTTCGCCGCCGCCATGCCGCAGCTCGGCTCGCCCATCGGCTCGATTCTCTCGGCCGGCGCGTTCATCTGGCTCACCCTCGCCCTCACCGACGAGCAGATCGGCGAGTGGGCGTGGCGCCTGCCGTTCCTCACCGCGATCCCGCTCTTGCTCGTCTCGCTGTACCTGCGCATCTCGGTGACCGAGACGCCGGTGTTTGAGGCCGTGCGGTCGACGAACAGCCGACCCCGCGTGCCGCTGACAGAGTTGCTGAAGAGCCAGCCCGTGACCATCCTCGTCGCGGTCGGCGTCGCCCTGCTCGGCATCGGCTCGTACTCGCTGATGAACACGTACACGATCAACTACGGCGTCGCCGTGCTTGGCTTCGAGTACTACGAGCTGCTGATCGCCACGACGATCGGCGGCTTGCTGCAGCTGATCACGATCCCGCTGTTCGGCCACTGGGCGACCCGCATCGGATCGGGTCAGGTCATCGCCTGGGGCGCCCTGGGCACACTGCTCGTCGCTTTCCCGATCTACTTCTTCCTGCAGTTC
>DASSWY010000153.1:0-3560 GCA_035704325.1 Microcella sp.
CACGCGCAGCCCGCGGGCACCGACAATCGCCGCGCGCTGACGGTGCACGCCGACGACGAGGCCGCGAAGCAGCGCGTTGCGGCGCTCGTCGACGCGATCGGCTTCGACGCTCTCGACGGCGGAACCCTCGCCGACAGCTGGCGCATTCAGCGCGACACCCCGGGCTACGGGCCGCGCCTCACCGCCGACGAGCTCGCCGCGAAGCTGGCGGAGGCGAAGCGCTACCGCGACATGTAGCGAGTGCGCGTCAGCGCCTCGTCGAGGCCGTCACCGTGAACTTCGTGGTTCGCGCGAGCTGCCGCGTCGGCCCGACCAGGCGCTCGAGCACGGGCCGGTAGGCGAGCGACGAGTTCCACACGCAGCGCAACTCGCCTCCGGGCCGCAGCACCCGGGCCGCTTCGCCGATCAGGCGGTGCGCGATACCCGTGGCGACGGCACCGCCCACATGAAACGGCGGGTTCAGCAGCACGAGGTCGACGCTGCCATCGGCGAGGCTCGCCGCGCCGTCGTCGTGGCGCACGTCGACGGTGCCCACGCCGTTCGCGGCCGCAGTCAGCCGCGCGCTCTCGACGGCCACGGCCGACACATCTGACGCGATGATGTGGGCCCCGGGCAGACGCCGGGCGAGCGCGACGGCGAGCACGCCAGAGCCGCACGCGAGGTCGAGGGCGACCCCAGCATCCGGAAGGTCGTCGAGCGCGCCGAGCAGCGCGCGCGTTCCGATATCGATGGCCGCGCCCGCAAAAGTGCCGGCCACGACGACCAGGTCGATGCCCGTCGCGTCGTCGCGAACCGCCGTCGGCTCGGCGGGCGCAACGGCACGACGCGGGGCGGTCGCCGTCAGCAGCCGCGCCTTGCCACGCGCCCGCGAGACGTCGACCCGCCCAAACGCCTCGCCGAGCACGACGTTCTGCCGCGGGGTCATGTGCTTGACCATGTTTCCCGCGACGACGACGGCACCCGGGTCGGCGACCCGTGCGACGGCCCGCGCGATCGCGTCGAGGCGCTCGAGCGAGCGGGGTAGGCGCAGCAATACGAGCCTCGCGCCGGCAGCAACCTCCGCCAGCGGCCGCGTATCGATGGCCAGGTGGGCACCGAGCCGGGCAAGGTTCGCCTCCGTCGCGTACTGCGCCGCCCGTGAATCGTGATGAACGGATGCGCGGCGCACGCCGAGCGCAGCCAGCCCGGCCACGAGCGCCCCGTGGGCATCGTCGATGACGGCGATGCGGGCATCCGGATCGCGGAGCAATGACGGGTATCGCTCGGCGACCTCGTCAAGCAGATAGTGGTCGGCCGCGTCGAACGCGCGCAGGCCCGAGGCCGCCGCATCGGGGTGCGGCTGCAGTCGGGCGAACACCGTCTCGAGCGGAGGGTGGAGCGGGTGGGCGAGTGAGTCGGTCACGCGGGGCCTCCGCGGGAAGTTTAGGCGCGACCGCGTCGTCGACCTGCAAACGGGGGGCTCGCGAACTGGGGGCCGCGTCGCGTCGTGCGAGAGGCACACACAGGAGTACTGTCGCGCCATGAGACTTGAGCGATCGGCACGCCCCGATCGCGATGCGGGGCCACAGTACTCGGCGCCGCACCCGGCGCAGCGCCTGCTCGTCGCTCCGCGCTGGACCCATCATGTGACTGCCGCCGGACTGGCCGCCCTCACCGTCGGGCTCGGGGTGGCGTCACTGCTGGTGATTCCGCCGAACGGCACGGGGGCCGCGGTGTGGTGGCCTGCCGCCGGCACGGGAGTGTTGTTCGCGCTGCTCTTCCGCGGGCCGCTGTGGGTACCGCTGAGCGTGATCGCGGCCACCGGCCTGCTCGCGAACGTCGCGGCCGGGCGCCCGATCGAGTTCGCGGTTGTCGCCATGGTCATTCTCACGGTGGAGGCCGGCGTCGTGGTGGCCGTCGTCGGTCGGCACGGCGAACGCGCGAGACTCGATGGACTGCGCGGCCTCGGTCGGCTGCTCGTCGCCTGCGCAGCCGGAGCCCTCTCGCTCGCGGCACTCGGCGCAGCGTCTCTCTTCGTTCTCGCCGGCGCACCCATCGTGTCGACCGCGCTCGCGCTCGGCCTGTCACACCTGTCGGCACTGCTGCTGATGGTTCCGATCGCCCTCGTCCCGTTGTCGAGGCGAGTGTTGCGGGTCAAACCCATTCGCATCGCCGAGGGGCTCGTGCAGTTCACGGTGACCCTCGCCCTCGCCACCGTGATGTTCTCCCCCGTGCTTCCCGTGCCACTGCTGTTTCTGCTGTTTCCGCTGTTCGCCTGGGCGGCCACGCGCTTCCGACCGCTGTACGTTGTGGCCCAGCTCGCCGCGATCGCGCTCTTGATTCCGGCGCTGTACCTGCTGGTCGGCGGCCCGTATCTGTCGACGACGAACGTGCCCACCCCCGGTCTGCTCGTTCAGCTCTTCATGATCTCGGCGGCCATCACCACGCTGTTCCTCGCCGTCGGCCGCAGCGAGCGCGAGGCGCTGCTCGACGAGCGCGAGCGCCGCGCCGTTTTGCTGCGGGGTGGATTCATCGGCGCGCAGGTCGGCTTTCTCGTCGCGCAGCGCACGCCACAGGGCGAGCTGCAGATCGTCGACTCGAACGAGATCGGTCGGCAGATGGCGCAGGGTGGGTGGCTCGAGCCGATCATCGACGCCTGGCTGCATCACCCGCAGAACGACCTGACGCAAGAGGTCACCCTCGACACGGGCCGCAGCTACCAGGTGTTCGCCAGCGTGACCGGGCACGCCCTCCACGACGATGACGACGCGTCGGCCGTGGGCATCCAGCTCGTCGAGATCACCGACACGATCGCGGCCCGCGATGCGCTCGCCCGCACGCTCGAACGCGAGCGCGCCGTCACGCTCGAGCTGCGCGAGCTGGCGCGGCAAAAAGACGTCTTCGTGTCGGCGGTCAGCCACGAACTGCGCACCCCGATCACGAGCATCCTGGGGTTCGCGGAGGAAATCGACGACACCGGCCCGAACGAGACGAAGCAGGCTGCCGAAATCATCATTCGCAACTCGCGACGCCTCGCGGCCATGGTGGAACAGTTGCTGGAACTCGGGCGTCTCGCGAGCCCCGAAACGCACCTGCACCTGGGTTCAGCGCGGCTCGATGCCCTCGTTGGCGAGGCCGTGGAGGAGCAGTCCGTCGCTACCGAGCGCGCCGGCCTCATGGTCGACACCGACCTCCACGCCGACGGTCACGACGTGCTGATCGAGCCCCTGAGCCTCGGGCGCGTGCTGACCAACCTGCTGTCGAACGCGATCAAGTTCACGCCCCGCGGCGGCATTGTGCGGGTGAGCACCCACGTGCAGGGGCCCCGTGCGATCATCACGGTCGATGACTCCGGCGTCGGAATCAACCCCGACGAACGCCAGCGGGTCTTCGACCGTTTCTACCGCTCTGCCAGCGAAGAAAAGCTGGCCACGCCCGGCACCGGCCTCGGCTTGCCGATCGTCAAGGCCCTCGTCGAGTCGGCCGGCGGCACGATCACGATCGACGACTCGCCGATCGGAGGCACCCGTTTCATCGTCGAGCTGCCCCTCGCGTCGAGCGGCCCGATGACCGGCTCGATT
>DASSWY010000193.1:0-4112 GCA_035704325.1 Microcella sp.
TGGGCGCGGCGGGCGCGAGCGAGCGCCAGCGGGCCGGCCCCGAGCTCGGCGGTCAGCAGCCGGGTAAGGTGCCGCGGGCTGTAACCGAGCCGCGCGGCCAGGCCCGCAACGCCCTCGCGGTCGACGACGCCGTCCGTGATGAGGCGCATCGCGCGGCCCGCCACGTCGCCGCGCCAATCCCACTCGGGGCTGCCCGGCGTCGCCTCCGGCAGGCACCGCTTGCACGCCCGGTAACCCGCCTCGTGCGCGGCGGCCGACGTCGCGAAGAACGCCACGCCCGTCTCGCGCGGGGTGCGGGCGGGGCACGACGGTCGGCAGTAGATGCCGGTCGAGGCGACGGCCGTGACGAACTGCCCGTCGAAGCGGGCATCGCGCGAGGCGATCGCCCGGTAGCGCTCCGCGAATCCCGGATGCCCGTGGAGCCACCGCGCGCCCGTCGCGTTCGCGCGCGGCCGGCGCGGCGAGCGCGAGGGGGGAGCACTGGTCGGGGTCACGCGCACCATTCCACCGCGCATCCGCCCCCGCGTCTAGCGGGAATCGGACACAGCGATGCTCACGGTGGGGCAGCGCACGTCTTGAACTCGCGTCAGGCGCTGATCACCGGTGATGAGCGTCGCTCCGAGCTCCTCGGCGAGGGCAATGTACGCCGCGTCGTACGCGGACACGTTGTGAGCCAACTCGAGCACGCGAGGCAACAGCGGAATGGTTGGCCATGCGTCCAGAGCCCAGTCGACCAGGGTTTGCGTGTGGTCGTCGAGCTGCTGACGCGAGATCTTCCCCGCCAGCATGAGTCCACGCAGGGCGTGCACCGTCTCGATGATGGCGTGCTCGGGAACGACCCAGTGCAGGTCGTCCCGCATTCGTTGCAGCGCCACATCGGTGGAGTTCGCGTCGTCATCGACGAGCACGGCAACGAGGACGGACGCATCCAGAACGATCACGCGCCGCGGGCCTCTCGGCCCTGCTGGATCATCTCGACGATGAGGTCGAGTCCCACGCTCGGCCGGTCACGGTTCGCGTCAGAACGGCGTTCGTCGAGCCACTCTCGTCGACGCGCGCTCGCCGCTTCGCGCTCGACCACCTCGCGTAGCAATTCCTGCAGCGAGGTGTTGCGTCGCTTGGCCTCTCGCGCGAGGACATCGCGCGACGATTCCGAGACATTGCGAATTTGTATGGCGACCATGCGCCCATGGTGACACACATGCATGCATTTATGCATGCATCCTCTCGCGCTTTTCACGCCCTACAGCGTCGGCACGTCCTCCATGCGGTCCACCGTCAGCGCATCCTTCTCCGCGTCGACGTGCACGCGCACGACGTCGCCGTCCGTGATCTGGTTCGACAGAATCGCCCGCGCCAGCCGGTCGTCGATCTCGTGCTGCATGAGCCGGCGCAGCGGGCGCGCCCCGTAGATCGGGTCGTAGCCGCGTTCCGCGAGCCAGGCACGCGCATCCGGGGTGACGGCCAGTTGCAGGCGGCGCTGCGCGAGCCGCTGCTCGAGCCGGTCGACCTGCAGCGAGACGATCTGGCCGAGGTCGTCCGTCGACAGGGTCGAGAACACGACGATGTCGTCGAGGCGGTTCACGAACTCGGGCTTGAACGCCTGGCGCACCATGTCGTTGACCGCCGCGACCTTCGTCTCCCAGTCGAGCGTCGGGTCGATCAGCGCCTGCGAGCCGAGGTTCGACGTCAAGATCAAGATGGTGTTGCGGAAGTCGACCGTGCGCCCCTGCCCGTCAGTGAGCCGGCCGTCGTCGAGCACCTGCAGCAGCAGGTCGAACACCTCGGGGTGCGCCTTCTCGACCTCGTCGAGCAGAATCACCGAGTACGGGCGCCGCCGCACGGCCTCCGTCAGCTGACCGCCCTGCTCGTAGCCGACGTAGCCGGGAGGGGCGCCGATCAGCCGTGACACGGCGAACTTCTCGCCGTACTCGCTCATGTCGATGCGAATCATCGCCTTCTCGTCGTCGAACAGGTAGTCGGCGAGCGCCTTCGCGAGTTCCGTCTTGCCGACACCCGTCGGGCCGAGGAAGAGGAACGAGCCCGTCGGCCGGTCAGGGTCGGAGATGCCGGCGCGCGTGCGGCGCACTGCCTCGCTGACGGCGACGACCGCATCCTTTTGGCCGATGATGCGCTTGCCGAGCTCGCCCTCGAGGTTCAACAGCTTCTCGGTCTCGCCCTGCGTCAGCTTGTCGACGGGGATGCCCGTCCACGCGGCAACGACGCTCGCGATGTCTTCGTCGGTCACCTGGTCGTTGACCATGCGGGGGCGCTGCTCGAGGGAATCGGCATCGAGCAGCTGCTTCTCGATCTTCTTGATCGTCTCGTGTTCGAGGCGCGAGGCCTCCTCGTAGCGGCCGTCGCGAATCGCGAGGTCGAGCTGGATACGGGCGCTGTTCAGGCGCTCCTTCAGATCGCCGACCGCGTTCAGGGCGAGCTTCTCGGCCGCCCACGCGCGCTCGAGCTCGTCACGGGCGGCACTCTTCTGCGCGAGTTCGGCGCGCAACGTCTCGAGGCGCGCCTTCGACGCGTCGTCTTTCTCTTTCTTCAGCGCCAGCTCTTCGATCTCGAGGCGAGTGACGGCGCGCTTCAGCTCGTCGAGCTCGACGGGGCTCGACTCGATCTCCATCTTCAGTCGGCTGGCGGCCTCGTCGACGAGGTCAATCGCCTTGTCGGGCAGCTGGCGGCTCGTGATGTAACGGTTTGACAGGGTCGCCGCCGCAACGAGCGCGCTGTCGGCGATCGCCACCTTGTGGTGCGCCTCGTAGCGTTCCTTGAGCCCGCGCAGAATCGCGACCGTGTCTTCGACGGTGGGCTCGCCGACGTACACCTGCTGGAACCGCCGCTCGAGCGCCGCATCTTTTTCGATGTGCTCGCGGTACTCGTTGAGCGTGGTCGCGCCGATGAGGCGCAGCTCTCCGCGGGCGAGCATCGGCTTCAGCATGTTCGCGGCGGCAACCGAACCCTCGCCGCCGCCCGCACCCATGAGCGTGTGCAGCTCGTCAATGAAGGTGATGACGCGACCATCTGACTCGTCGATCTCTTTCAGCACGGCCTTCAGCCGCTCTTCGAACTCGCCGCGGTACTTCGCACCGGCGACGAGGGCCGCCAGGTCGAGCGAGACCAGTTGCTTGTCTTTCAGCGAGTCGGGCACGTCGCCCGCGACGATGCGCTGGGCGAGGCCTTCGACGACGGCCGTCTTGCCGACGCCCGGTTCGCCGATCAGCACGGGATTGTTCTTGGTGCGCCGGCTCAGCACCTGGCTGACGCGGCGAATTTCGGCGTCGCGGCCGATCACGGGGTCAAGTTTTCCGGCGGCCGCGATCGCGGTGAGGTTGACGCCGTACTGCTCGAGGGCTGACTTCTCGCGGCCGCCGCTGCTCGACGGCGCGCCCTGCATGTTCGCCATGTGCGAGTGTGCCTTTCGTGAAGACGTGGGGACGCGTCAAGGTTGAGTCGCGCTGACTCAAGTTTACGACGCGGTTCCTGAATGCACCATGGCCCGCACTCGGAAATCCATCAGACGACACCGATTGGATGCTCGAATGACTTCCATCGGCATCATCGGTTCCGGAAACATCGGCTCACAACTGGCCCGCGCATTCACCGCGCTCGGTCACGACGTCGTCATCGCCAACTCGCGTGGCCCGGCCTCGCTGACCGACCTCGTCGACGAGCTCACGCAGAGCGCCGCGCCCGGCCGGCTCACAGCCTCAACCGTGGCCGAGGCCGCGAAAGCGGGCGAGCTCATCGTGCTCACGATTCCGCTCGGCGCGGTACCCACGCTGCCCCGGGAGCTGTTCGACGGGCGCATCGTCATCGACACGGGAAATTACTACCCGCAGCGCGATGGCGAGATCGCCGCCCTCGAGGCCGAAACGGTGACGACGGTCGAGTGGACGGCGCAGCACTTCGACGGGGGCACCTTCGTCAAGGCGTTCAACCACATTCCCGCCCCCGAGATCACCTCTCACGCGCAGCCCGCGGGCACCGACAATCGCCGCGCGCTGACGGTGCACGCCGACGACGAGGCCGCGAAGCAGCGCGTTGCGGCGCTCGTCGACGCGATCGGCTTCGACGCTCTCGACGGCGGAACCCTCGCCGACAGCTGG
>DASSWY010000290.1:0-3781 GCA_035704325.1 Microcella sp.
GCGACGAGGATGCGCGATGAGCGTCATCGCGGCCCTCGCGTTCACGGCGCTCATGGTCGCCCTCGCGGTGTTTCAGCTGGCGCTGATCGCCGGCGCCCCGCTCGGCCACTTTGCGTGGGGAGGAGCCGACCGCGTGCTGCCACGCGGCAAGCGCATCGGCAGTGTCGTGTCGATCGGGCTGTACGCGCTGTTCGCCACCGTCGTGCTGCAGCGGGCTGAGCTCGTTGCCCTGCTGCCGGGCCCCATCGTCGACGTGGGCATCTGGGTGATCGTCGCCTACTCGGCGATCGGCATCGTCATGAACGGCATCTCGCGCTCGAAGCCTGAGCGGAACACGATGGTGCCGGTGTGCGTGGCGCTGACCGTGCTGAGCGTGCTGGTGGCTATCGCCTGAGCGAAAGGCGTCGCGGCGTGCGGCCGGGGCCGCCGACAGCTACCCGGCCGTGCCCGCCGCCTTCCGCGGCCCGCGCCAGCCGACCGCCAGTGCGAGCCAGCCTCCGGCGATGCCCGCCAGGGCTCCGATGCCCGAGATGGCGAGGCGCGGGTCGTCGGCAGGCAGCTCGAGGGTGATCCAGACGAACAGCACGACGGCGCTCACGCCGAGGGCGGGTGCAAGCCACCGCAGCACGTCGCGGGCGAGGCCTTCTGCGACATCGCCACTGGCGCGGCGCGGCGCGCCCACCGCGCACAGGCCGCCCAACGCGAGCGCCAGAATGCCCACCGCGATTGCCACCGCCGGCGGAGTGACCTCGGCGACCGTCTGCGCGCGCAGGGCGCCTTCGTCGGGGCCGGTGAAGGTGCCCGCCGGGAAGTCGAGCAGCACGCCACTGTACGGCCGGTCGACGGCCCACGGGGTGCCGCCGTCGGCGTCGGTGCCGAGGCTGAGCGTGTACGTCTCGAGCCCGCCGCCCGCCGGCTCGGCGCGCTCGGTGTAGGCGCCGTCGGCGAGATCGTCGGGCACCTCGCCGAAGGGGTAGGCGTCGATCATCCAGTCTTCGGCGCGGTCGGCCGTGTCGGGGTCGCGGTAGTCCCACCCGGCGACGATCGCGTCGTCGAGCAGCGCTGGGTCGGCGGTCATCGAGAAGGTGAACGGCTCGACGACGCGGTCTTCGCCGCCGAAGCGTGAGCGCCAGCCGTCGAGCAGTGCCACCCAGTGCACGCGGTCGACGGTCTCGCCGTTCTGCCCGCGCACGGCCGCGACCGCCGCCGAGGCGAGCGTGTACTCGACGGTGAGGGTGTGCTCGCCGTCGAGCGGCTCAGCCATGGTCGTGCGCACGAGCTGCGTGTCGCCCTCGCGCTCGACGACGTGCGACACGTCGCGGCCGTCGAGCCGCACCTCGCCGATCGTGAGCCCCAGGCTCTGCCCGTTCACGCGGTCCGCCCACTGGCGTATCACCTGGCCGGGCTGCGAGGTGTTGCCGTCCATCAGCAGGCCGACCGTTTCGGTGACCGCGATCACGGCGCGACCGTCGTCGGATCGGGTGAGAACGGCATCCGCCTCGAATGATTCGATTTCGGTGCCGTAGGTGCCGAAGTCGTACGTGTAGGCGGCGTAGTCGTTGCCGGCGATCGACGGGCTCGGAATCAGGGTGACGGTCAGCGCCGTGCCGACGAGGGCGAGCAGGGCGAGCGCGCGCACCGCGAGGCGCGGCGCGGTCAGGAAGTCGGGGGTGCGCCACGCGCTCGGGTCGCGGTCGGGGCCGAGCTCGGCTTCGACCTGCTCGGCGATGGCGCTGCCGGCGTCGCGTGCATCGGCGAGCAGCACGGCGTGGGCGAGGGCGGGGTCGCGCAGAGTGGTGCGGGCGAACAGCTGCGTGCGCTCGGCGTAGAGGTGCACGCCCTGCAGGTGCTGCCGCAGCACGGCGCCCTCGGTGGTCAGCGGATGCGCGGTGTATGCCAGCGCGACGATGACCGCTGCGAGCACGGTCGAGCCCGCAACGAAGGCGGCCGGCCACCACACGACGGCGAGCGGCACCTGGTACGACAGCTGCCGCACCACACCCCACTGCACGATGGTGAGAGCGATGGGCGCCCAGATGAAGGCGTCGCGCACGAAACCGTGGGGGATGCGCCTAAAGCCCCGCGCGTACTGCTCGCGGCTCTCGGCGAGGGTGAGGCTCGCGTAGCGGCGCAGCGCCCGGGGCAGGTCGCCGAGGCGGCCGGCGCGGCGGGCGGCGTGGCCCACGTGTTCGAGCGAGGCGCGGCGCGTGGCCGCGGGGGTGCGCCTGCGCAGCAGCGCGTGGCTCTCGAGGGTTTCGGCGAGTTCGAGACCGCGCCGCGATCTGAGGATGCGCGCGGCCAGGCGCACCGACACGTCGTCGGGCGGCTCTGACTGGGCGACGTACCAGGGGCGGCCGCGCGCATCGCTCCAGGCGACGGCGCGGGCGGCGATCGCGAACAGCAGGGTGAGGGCGAGCAGCACGAGCGGTGCGAGGGGGCCCCACGTCTGCACCCAGAACCAGGTCGACGGCGGCGGCAGCTCGACGGTGCCCGGCTCGAGCACGACCGTGAACCAGGCGTTCGCGTTCGGGGGAATGTTCTGGTCGTTCGTCAGCTCGTACACCGAGCGCCCGGCGGGGGAGTCGGGTTCGGGCTCAAGCCACGACGAGGCGGCGAGCAGGGTCCAGGCGAGGCCACCGCGCGGGTCGCGCACCAGATTGTCGGTGAGCGCGTCAGAGAGGTCGAGGCGCATCGAGAAGTTCGTGAACGCGCTGCCGAAGTTGGGGCCGAGAACATCCCACTCGAGCAGCTGTACGGGCTCGCCGCTCGCCTCGTCGATCGCGTCGGTGGCGAGGTGCTGCAGCGTGTAGCGCAGCACGAACTCGTGGTCGCCGGTGAGGCGCTCGCCGGCGTCGAGGGTGAGCGTGAGCTCGGTGGGGGTCTCGACCGCGCGCGGCTCAAGAGGTTCGCCGTTGAGCGTCGCCTCGATGTCGCTCGGGTTGAGCTCGTTGCCCTGGTACTGGGTGACCAGCAGGCGCTCAATGCCCGAAGCGTCGACGTCGTCGGGGAAGAACGCCGTGATGCGCTCTTCGACCCGGGTGACGAGGGTGCCGTCGTCGGCGATGTCGACCGTGTACTCGACGGCGAGGTCGCGGGCGATCCAGCGCTCGGTCGCCGTGTCGGCCGAGCTGAGGATGTCGTCGAGCGTCATCGGTTTGTTGATGACCGGCCCGACCAGCAGGAAGATGCCGATGGCGGCGACGAGCATCCAGAAGCCACGAATCGTGTAGCGCAGCGGTTCGCCGCCGTGCGAGCGCAACCAGCCCTCGAGACTCAGCAGGAAGGCCGACAGCGCGGCCCAGAGGGGGGTGTGCCGGGGCGGGTCGACCGTCACGCTACCGGCGGGTGGGGTGGCCGGGTCGGTCAAATCGGTGCCGGTCAGATCAGCGCCGGTTACATCACTGAAGGTCTCGTCTCGCCCGGCGTCAGTCACAGGCGCTGAGTCTAGAAGTTTCATCGACTGTGCGGGGTGCGGCGCGCACGGGCCCGACGGTCGGTGGCGTCAGCGAGGCTCGGCAGGCGCTTCGGGCCTCAGCGTCAGCACCTCGGGCCCGGCGTCGGTGATCGCGATCGTGTGCTCAGAGTGGGCACTGAGGCTGCCGGTCGCGCTGCGCAGGGTCCAGCCGTCGGGGTCGACGACGAGCTCGGCGGTGCCGGTCATCACCCACGGCTCAAGCGCGAGCAGCAGGCCGGGGCGCAGCGTGTAGCCGCGGCCGGGGCGGCCGGCGTTCGCGATGTGCGGGTCTTGGTGCATCGTCGAGCCGATGCCGTGCCCGCCGTA
>DASSWY010000307.1:0-12883 GCA_035704325.1 Microcella sp.
CTTCGGGCATTCCCCGCGACATGAGGTAGAAGAGCTGCTCCTCGCTGACCTTCGAGACGGTGGCCTCGTGGCCGAGCACCACGTCGTCGACGCGGATGTCGATCGCCGGGTAGGTATCGGATCGCGAGATCGTGTCGACGAGCAGTGCATCGCAGCGCACGGTGTTCGCCGAATGGTGCGCGTTCGCGTCGACCCGCACCTCGCCTCGATACCCGGCGCGGCCGCCGCCACGGGCGATCGACTTCGAGACGATCGACGACTGGGTGTACGGCGCCATGTGGATCATCTTGGCGCCGGCGTCCTGGTGCTGGCCGGGGCCAGCGAAGGCGACCGAGAGCGTCTCGCCCTTGGCGTGCTCGCCCATCAGGAAGATCGACGGGTACTTCATGGTGACCTTCGAGCCGATGTTGCCGTCGACCCACTCCATGGTGGCGCCCTCTGCGGCCGTGGCGCGCTTGGTGACGAGGTTGTAGACGTTGTTCGACCAGTTCTGGATCGTCGTGTAACGCACACGCGCGTTCTTCTTGACGATGATCTCGACGACGGCCGAGTGCAGCGAGTCGCTCTTGTAGATCGGCGCCGTGCAGCCTTCGATGTAGTGCACGTAGCTGCCCTCATCGGCGATGATCAGCGTGCGCTCGAACTGGCCCATGTTCTCGGTGTTGATGCGGAAGTAGGCCTGCAGCGGAATCTCGACGTGCACGCCCGGCGGCACGTAGACGAACGAGCCACCCGACCACACGGCAGTGTTCAGCGCGGCGAACTTGTTGTCGCCCGCGGGGATCACGGTGCCGAAGTACTCTTCGAAGAACTCGGGGTGCTCCTTGAGCGCGGTGTCGGTGTCCATGAAGATGACACCCTGCTGCTCGAGGTCTTCGCGAATCTGGTGGTACACGACCTCCGACTCATACTGGGCGGCGACGCCCGCCACGAGACGCTGGCGCTCGGCCTCGGGAATGCCGAGCTTCTCGTAGGTGGCCTTGATGTCGTCGGGCAGCTCTTCCCAGCTGGTCGCCTGCTTCTCGGTCGAGCGGACGAAGTACTTGATGTTGTCGAAGTCGATGCCCGAGAGGTCGCTGCCCCAGGTCGGCATGGGCTTGCGCTGGAAGAGCTGGTAGCCCTTCAGACGGCGCTCCAGCATCCAGGCCGGCTCGCTCTTCTTGTTCGAGATGTCAGTGACGACCTCTTCGTCGATGCCGCGTTTCGCGGAGGCACCGGCGGCGTCGCTGTCGGACCAGCCAAACTCGTACTGGCCGAGCCCCTCTAGTTCCGGACGGTCGATGAGCACGTCAGACATGTCTCGTTCCTCTCTCTCGCCCGATCAAACCGGGGCGGTGCGGGGCGCATTCCCTCGCGCGGCAGGTTGCCAACGCGCACGGGGCTGATGCTCAAGAAGCCCCACGTACACTGGGCTTCGGCGGGTGGACGCCATCGCGGTGTGGCGGCGACGCCCGCGATCAACACTGATGGGGAGCGCTGAAAGTCTACCGCGCTCCCGCTGAGAACGAGGGGTGCGCGCCGTGGTTCGCGTGGTTCAGGTAGTCGGGTTCATCGTCGGCCGCTTCGTGGGGTGGCTCCCGACCGAGGTCAGTCGTCGCGTTCGGGTGATCGCGTGGCTGTCGCTCATCAGCCAGACCCTCATCGTCGGCACGGGCGGCGCGGTACGCCTCACCGGCTCGGGCCTCGGCTGCCCCACCTGGCCGCGCTGCACGGAGGACTCGTTCGTCGCGACCCCCGAGATGGGCATTCACGGCATCGTCGAGTTCGGTAACCGGCTCCTCACCTTCGTCCTTATCATCATCGCGATTCTCGCGTTCCTGTTCGTGGTGCGGATGCGCCGCGAGCGTCCCGAACTGCTGCGCCTCACCGTGGCGCTCGGCCTCGGCATTCCGGTTCAGGCGGTCATCGGCGGCATCACCGTGTTGACCAACCTGAACCCCTACGTTGTTGGCCTGCACTTCGTCGTGTCGGCCGCACTCGTCGCGCTCGCCACCGTTTTCGTCGCCCGGGTCTATCGCGGCAAGAAGGTCGATTCATTTGTTGTGGATGCACGGTTCCGCACGATCGCGGCCGTCACCGCTGTCGGCGTCTGGGTCACCGTGCTCATCGGCATTCTCGTCACCGGCTCGGGGCCACACGCGGGCGATGGAGGCGCGGCCCGCAACGGGCTTGACTCGGAATTCCTGCAGCACCTCCACTCATGGCCTGCGTACGCCACGGCTGTGTTGTCTCTCGCGCTCGCCGCGTGGGCTCTGAGCACGGGTCGCGTCGGCCTGCGTCGCGCAACGCTGGCCCTGGTGGCGGTTGAGGCCCTGCAGATCGCGATCGGTATCGCGCAGGCCCGCCTCGGGCTTCCCGTGATCCTCGTCGGCGCCCACATGGTGCTCGCGTGCATCCTCGTCGCGGTGATGACGCTGGTGCTCGTGCTGCAGCGCCCCGGCGCTCGGGAAGTGGCGGCGGCCGAGGTGCTCAGCACCGACGGCGCGCGCCCGGCCGACGCCGCTCGCGTCTAGAAGGGCAGCAGCGGGTCGACGCCGACGGCCACGAAGACGAGCGTCAGGTACGTGATGCTGGCGTGGAACACCTTCATGGGTGCCACGTCGTCGAGACCGCGCAACGCCCGACCGTAGAGGCGGTGGCTTTCGATGATGAACCAACCACCTGCAAGCAGCGCGACCGCCGTGTACAACGCGCCCATCGACGCCACCGGGATGAGCAGGAGCGACATCGCGACGGTGGCCCAGGCGTAGAGGATCACCTGCACGCCGACCGCGGTGCGACCGCGCATGACGGCGAGCATGGGCACGCTCGCGTCGGCGTAGTCCGCCTCGTACCGCATCGACAGCGGCCAGTAGTGCGGCGGCGTCCAGAGAAAGACGACGAGGAAGAGGATGATCGGGGCCCAGTCGAGCGAGCCCGTCACGGCGCTCCACCCAATCACCACTGGGAAGCATCCGGCGATGCCGCCCCAGATGATGTTCTGTTCGGTGCGCCGCTTCAAGACGAGCGTGTAGATCACCACGTAGAAGAGGATTGCGGCAAACGCGAGCGCCGCAGCGAGGCCGTTCGTCGTGACCCAGAGCCACACGATCGACCCGACACCGATGGCCGAGGCAAACACGGTGGCCTGACGCGCGGTCAGCTCGCCGGTGACCAGCGGGCGGTTCTTGGTGCGACGCATGAGGCGGTCGATGTCGCGGTCGATGACCATGTTGAAGGCGTTGGCCGAGCCAGCGGCGAGCGATCCGCCGAGGAGCGTCGCGAGCACGAGCCAGATGCTGGGCAGCCCACCCTCGGCGAGAATCATCACCGGAGCCGTCGTCACGAGCAGCAGCTCGATCACTCGCGGTTTCGTCAGCGCCACGTAGGCGGCGACGGTCCGTCGGAGCGATCGGCGTGCGGGGGCGGCAACCGACGAGAGCGCTGTGTCCATGTCTCCTCTATCTGGATGGGCAGCAGACACTGCCAGTCTACGGGAGCGCACCTGAGCGGCCCGCCGCGAACCGTCACCCACGCGTGAGCGCACCCTCCGCATCCCTATACTGGGCAGAGCCTGCAGACCGCCGAATTCCGTCTCTCGAACGGGGGTGCTTACGCGCCCGGCTGGATCGCGGTTACGGTCGCCGATGACCGGGCACGGCTGAGACGATGCCGGACGAGCGCCCCTGCCCGCCGGCCGATTCGAGGAAAGGCTGTTTCGCCGAGATGACCGAACTGACCTGGAACGACCTGGATGCCCGCGCCGTAGAGACCGGCCGACTCCTTGCCGCCGATGCTGTCGAGAAGGTGGGTAACGGCCACCCGGGCACCGCCATGAGCCTCTCCCCCGTGGCGTACCTCCTGCACCAGAAGGTGATGCAGCACGACCCGAGCGACCCGCACTGGGTGGGGCGCGACCGCTTCATTTTGTCGGCGGGCCACAGCTCGTTGACCCAGTACGTTCAGCTGTACCTCGGCGGCTACGGCCTCGAGCTTGACGACCTCAAGGCCCTGCGCACCTGGGGCTCGAAGACCCCCGGGCACCCCGAATACGGCCACACCGACGGCGTGGAGATCACCACCGGCCCCCTCGGCCAGGGGCTCGCCTCCGCCGTCGGCTTCGCCTACGCCGCTCGCTTCGAACGTGGGCTACTCGACCCCGAAACGCCCGCCGGCGAGAGCGTGTTCGATCACTTCGTGTACGTCATCGCGGGTGATGGCGACATTCAGGAGGGCGTGACGAGCGAGGCGGGCTCGCTCGCCGGCCACCAGCAGCTCGGCAACCTCATCGCGATCTACGACTCGAACCAGATCTCGATTGAGGACGACACCGACATCGCCTTCACCGAAGACGTCGCCGCGCGCTACCGCGCCTACGGCTGGCAGGTCATCGAGGTCGACTGGAAGAAGACGGGCGAGTACGTCGAAGACGTGCACGAGCTGTACGCCGCAATCGAGGCCGCGAAGGCCGAAACGGGGAAGCCCAGCCTCATCGTCCTGAAGACGATCATCGGCTGGCCCGCCCCCACGAAGCAGAACACCGGCAAGATTCACGGCTCGGCGCTCGGCGCCGACGAGCTCGCCGCGACGAAGTCGGCGATGGGCTTCGACCCGGAGGCCACCTTCGCCGTCGACGACGAGGTCATCGCCCACGCTCGACAGGCTGTCGACCGTGGTCGCGAGCGTCACGCCGCCTGGCAGCAGCGTTTCGACGCCTGGGCCGCCGCTCACCCCGAGCACAAGGCGCTGTTCGACCGCATGCAGGCGGGTGAACTGCCCGCCGGCCTCGCGGATGCTCTGCCCGTCTTTGAGGGCGGAACAAGCGTGTCGACGCGAGCCGCCAGCGGCAAGGTCATCAACGCGATCGCCCCGCACCTCCCCGAATTCTGGGGCGGCTCGGCGGACCTCGCGGAGTCGAACCTCACCACCATCCACGATGGTGGCTCGTTCGTGCCCGAGGGCCGGTCTACCAAGGAGTGGACGGCGAACCCGTACGGCCGCATCATGCACTTCGGTATTCGCGAGCACGCCATGGGCGCGATCTTGAACGGCATCGCCCTGCACGGCCGCACGCGCGTGTTCGGCGGAACCTTCCTGATCTTCAGCGATTACATGCGTCCCGCGGTTCGCCTCGCGGCGCTCATGCGCATCCCCGTCACCTACGTCTGGACCCACGACTCCGTCGCGCTCGGCGAGGATGGCCCGACGCACCAGCCGATCGAGCAGCTCGCGGCCCTCCGCGCCATTCCGGGCCTGGAGATCGTGCGCCCCGCCGACGCCAACGAGACGGCACACGCCTGGCTCGCCGTTCTCGAGCGCTTCGACCGGCCCGTGGGGCTCGCCTTGACGCGCCAGAACATCCCGGTGTTTGAGCGCGGCGAGGGTGAGGCGAGCGGCGACACCTTCGCCTCCGCCGCCCACACGGCCCGTGGCGGCTACGTGCTCGCCGAGGCGGCGAACGGATCGCCCGACGTGATTCTCATCGCCACGGGTTCTGAGGTGCAGCTCGCCGTCGAGGCGCGCGCGCAGCTCGCGGCCGACGGCATTCACGCCCGCGTCGTGTCAATGCCGAGCGTCGAGTGGTTCGACGAGCAAAGCGCCGAGTACCGCGAGAGCGTATTGCCGTCGTCGGTCACGGCGCGCGTCGCCGTCGAGGCCGGGCTGGGGCTCACCTGGCACCGTTTTGTCGGTGACCGCGGCCGCATCGTGTCGATCGACCACTTCGGCGCCAGCGCCGACTACCAGACCCTCTTCCGCGAGTTCGGCATCACCACCGACGCGGTTGTCGCCGCCGCCCGAGAGACCCTCGCCGCCGGCTGACCCCGCCCTCGCCCCCGACCGCCACCACACAAGCCAAGGATTCTCATGACCAGCACACCCACCGCCCGACTCAGCGATGTCGGCGTCAGCATCTGGCTCGATGACCTCTCCCGCGACCGCATCACCTCGGGCAGCCTCGAGCGCCTGATCGCCGAGCGCAACGTTGTCGGTGTCACCACGAACCCGACGATCTTTGCGGCGGCGCTTGCCACCGGCACGACCTACGACGAGCAGATTCGCGAGCTGGCCGCCGCGGGAGCCGATGTCACCTCGGCGGTCTTCGAGATCACGACCGATGACGTCGCGCGCGCCAGCGACATCTTCGCGGAGGTCTCCCGGGCGACGGGCGGTCGTGATGGCCGCGTGTCGATCGAGGTCGAGCCGGGACTCGCGCACGACGCCGCCGGCACCGCGCAGCAGGCCCGCGAGCTGTGGGCCAAAGTGGACCGCGCGAACGCCATGGTCAAGATCCCCGCGACGGTCGAGGGCCTCGAGGCCATCACCGAGACCATCGCGGCCGGCATCAGCGTCAACGTGACCCTGATCTTCAGCCTGCAGCGCTACCGCGAGGTCGTCGAGGCCTACCTCGCGGGTCTCGAGAAGGCGAAGGACGCCGGCCACGATCTGTCGAGCATCCACTCGGTCGCGTCGTTCTTTGTCTCGCGCGTCGACAGCGAGATCGACGGCCGCCTGAACGCGCTCGGCACCCCTGAGGCGCTCGCACTCAAGAGCAAGGCGGGCATCGCGAATGCGCGACTCGCGTATGAGGCGTTCGAAGAACTCTTCGCCTCCGACCGCGCCCAGGCGTTGCTCGCCGCCGGCGCGACCGTGCAGCGCCCCCTGTGGGCGTCGACAGGCGTCAAGGACCCGTCGCTGCCCGACACCCTGTACGTGACGCAACTCGCCGTCGCCCACACCGTCAACACCATGCCCGAGAAGACGCTGGAGGCGACGTTCGACCACGGCGACATCACGGGCGACACGGTCAGCGGCAGCTACGACGAGGCGCGGGAGGTCTTGGCCGCCCTCGAGGCGCTCGGCATCTCGTACGACGAGGTGACGGCGAAGCTCGAGAAGGAGGGCGTTGAGAAGTTCATCGTCAGCTGGAACGAGCTCCTCGACACCGTCAGCGCGGCGCTCGAGGCCGCTCGGTGAGCGCGGTCGTCGAGGCCCGCGGGGCAGCCCTCGAGGCGATCGAGCGGCACGTTCCGCAGCTCGTGAGCGACCGCGTCGCGAGCCGCATCACGAACGGTGACGCCACCCTGTGGGGCGAGGCAGCCGAGTCAGAGGCATCGGTGCGGCTGGGATGGACGCAGGCGGTGTCCGTATCGCGACCCCTGGTCGACGAGATCAGTGAACTGCGCGCGCAACTGCACGACCGCGGCGTCGACCGCATCGTGCTCTGCGGCATGGGCGGCTCGTCCCTGGCTCCCGAAGTCATCACCCGCACCTCGGGCGTTCCGCTCGTCGTGCTCGACTCGACCGACCCCGACCAGGTGGCGTCCGCCGTCGACCAGCACATCGAACGCACGGCCGTCGTCGTGTCGTCGAAGTCGGGGTCGACGGTCGAGACCGACAGCCAGAAGCGCGCGTTCGAGACCGCGTTCCGTGCATCCGGAATCGACCCCACCGAACGCATCATCATCGTGACCGACCCCGGTTCGCCGCTGCATCAGGCGTCTGACGAGGCGGGCTACCGGGTATTCACGGCCGACCCCACGGTGGGCGGCCGCTACAGCGCGCTCACCGCGTTCGGTCTCGTGCCGAGCGGACTCGCGGGCGTCGACCTCGACGCGCTGCTCGACGAGGCAGACGCCGCCTCGATCACCCTCGCGGTCGATGTCGACGAGAACCCCGGCCTGCGACTGGGCGCGGCGATCGCCGGCACCGAGCCGCGCCGCGACAAGCTCGTCATCGTCGCCGACGGAACCCACATCGTGGGGCTCGGTGACTGGGTGGAGCAGCTTGTTGCCGAGTCGACCGGTAAAGAGGGCACCGGTGTGCTCCCGGTCGTCGCCGGCGTCGACGCTCCCGAACTGAGCTCGGGTGCCGCCGACGTGCAGGTGCTGCGCCACGTGGCGAGCCGCGCCGAAACGCGCGAGGTGCGCGACAACGAGATCGAGGTGTCGGGGTCACTCGGCGCCCTGCTCATGACGTGGGAGTACGCGACGGCGGTCGCCGGGCGGCTGCTCGGCATCAACCCGTTCGACCAGCCTGACGTCGAGAGCGCGAAGATCGCCGCACGCGGGCTGCTCGACCACCGTCCCGAGCCCGTTGCCCCCGCCGTCATTGACGGAGGAATCGCGGTCACCGGTCCGGATGCCCTGGTCGCGGGAACGACGTCGGTCGCCGACGCGGTCGCCCGCCTCCGCGACGCGGTGCCCGCCGATGGCTACATCGCCGTGCAGGCGTACCTCGACCGGCTCGCCCACCCCGAGCTCGAGGTGATTCGTCACGCGCTTGCCGAGCAGTCGGGGCGCCCCGTGACGTTCGGCTGGGGCCCGCGGTTCCTGCACTCGACGGGCCAGTACCACAAGGGGGGCCCCGCGCACGGCGTCTTCCTGCAGATCGTGGGCACGCCGGCGAGCGATCGCGAAATCGAGGGTCGTCCCTTCACCTTCGGTGAGTTGATTGCCGCGCAGGCCGCGGGCGATGCCCGCGTGCTGGCTGACCACGGCCGCCCGGTGCTGACGCTGACGGTCGCCGACGACGACGCCATCGCCGCCCTGATCGCCGCGATCGTCTGACTTCGAGAAAGAAGAACCGCGTGAGTGCACCGCACCGGATCGCGCCGGGTGACAACCCGCTGCGCTCCCCCGACGACCGGCGGCTCAACCGCATCGCCGGTCCGAGCAGCCTCATCATCTTCGGCGTGACGGGTGACCTGTCGCGCAAGAAGCTGATGCCGGCCGTGTACGACCTCGCGAACCGCGGGCTGCTGCCCCCCGGCTTCGGCCTCGTGGGCTTTGCTCGGCGTGACTGGGACGACCAAGACTTCGAACAGGTCGTGCACGACGCCGTTCGGCAGTACGCGCGCACCCCCTTCGATGAGGAGGTCTGGCGACAACTGCGGGCGGGCATCCGCTTCGTTCAGGGTGACTTCGACGACGACAGCGCATTCGAGAGGCTCGCCGAGACCATCGACGCGCTCGATCGTGAGCGCGGCACGATGGGCAACCACGCGTTCTATCTCTCGATCCCGCCGAAGTCGTTTCCCCTCGTCACCGAGCAGCTGCGCCGCAGCGGCCTTGCCGAAGCGAAGGAGGGCCAGTGGCGTCGTGTCGTCATCGAGAAGCCCTTCGGCAGCGACCTGCAGACCGCTCGTGAGCTGAACGACGTCGTCGAATCGGTGTTCCCGCCGGACGCCGTGTTCCGTATCGACCACTACCTCGGCAAAGAGACCGTGCAGAACATCCTCGCGATGCGCTTCGCGAACATGCTCTACGAACCGATCTGGAACGCCAACTACGTCGACCACGTGCAGATCACCATGGCCGAAGACATCGGCGTGGGTGGGCGCGCTGGCTACTACGACGGTATCGGCGCGGCGCGCGACGTGATTCAAAACCACCTGCTGCAGCTGCTCGCGCTGACCGCCATGGAGGAGCCCGTCTCGTTTGATGCGGCCGACCTGCGCACCGAGAAAGAGAAGGTGCTGTCGGCGGTGCGGCTGCCAAAAGACCTGGCGACGGGCACGGCTCGCGGCCAGTACTCGAGCGGCTGGCAGGGCGGTGAGTGGGTGCCGGGCTTCCTCGAAGAAGACGGCATGAACCCCGAATCGGTCACCGAGACCTACGCGGCCATGCGGCTCGACATCAGCACGCGCCGCTGGGCTGGCGTGCCGTTCTACCTGAGGGCGGGCAAGCGCCTCGGGCGCCGGGTGACCGAGATCGCCGTCGTATTCAAGCGGGCACCGCAGTACCTGTTTGCGGAGTCGCAAACCTCGGCGCTCGGCCAAAACGCGCTCGTGATTCGCGTACAGCCCGATGAGGGCGTCACGATTCGCTTCGGCTCGAAGGTGCCCGGTGCCGGCATGCAGGTGCGTGACGTCACCATGGACTTCGGCTACGGGCACGCCTTCACGGAGGCGAGCCCCGAGGCGTATGAACGCCTGATTCTCGACGTGCTGCTCGGCGACCCGCCGCTGTTCCCGCGCCACGAAGAGGTCGAGCTCAGCTGGAAGATCCTCGACCCGATCGAAGAGTTCTGGGCGACACAGGGCCAGCCCGAGCAGTACGCTCCGGGCACGTGGGGCCCCGCGTCGGCCGACGAGTTGCTCGCCCGCGACGGGCGCGTCTGGAGGCGACCGTGATCATTCCCCTGCCCGACACGACCGCGAGCGCGGTGTCGAAGACGCTCGTGCGCATCCGTGATGAAGCCGGCGCCGTTGCGCTGGGACGCGTGCTCACGCTCATCATCGCCACCGGAATCGGTCGCGAAGAAGACGCGATCTCGGCGGCGAACGACGCCTCGCGCGAGCATCCCATGCGCATCATCGTGGTCGCGACCAATGGCGCGGACGCCGAATCACGCCTGGATGCAGAAATTCGCGTGGGCGGCGACGCCGGTGCGAGCGAGGTCATCATTCTGCGCGCCCACGGGGCCACGGCGACCGACCAGCGCGGCCTCGTGACGGGCCTGCTGCTGCCCGATGCCCCTGTCGTCACGTGGTGGCCGGAAGAGTGCCCGTCGCTTGTACGGCAAACCCCGCTCGGCTCGCTCGCGCAGCGCCGCATCACCGACTCCGCCTCGAGCGACAGCCCCCTGGATGCGCTGCGTCGCGTCGCGGGCGGCTACCAGCCCGGAGACACCGACTTCGCGTGGACGCGCCTGACGCTCTGGCGCGCGCAGCTGGCTGCGGCGCTCGACCAGCCTCCGTTCGAGCCGATCACGCGTGTCGAGGTCGCCGGCGCGGAGGACTCGCCGTCAACCGTGCTGCTCGCCGCCTGGCTGAGCACGCGCCTCGACGTGCCCGTCGAGGTCACCGTGTCGGGCGAGCACCCGTCAACCGGTATCCACCGCGTCGTGCTGCACCGCGAGAGCGGGCCAATCACGCTCGACCGCAGCGAACCGGGCATCGCGACGCTCACCCAACCGGGCCAGCCGGTGCACGAGATCGCGCTCCCCCGGCGCCCGCTGCGCGAGTGCCTCGCCGAGGAATTGCGTAGGCTCGACCCCGACGACGCCTTCGGCGACGTGATCCTCAGCGGCTTCGGCGCCCTGGGGGCGTCCGCTCACTGAGGCTTCCCCGCACCCGAAAGGCTCTTCCGGCATCGTGACCACCGACCGACGCGTCCTCGTCCATCCCGATCGCGCCACGCTCGCGGGCAGCGTGGCCGCCCGCTTCGTGACGAAACTGATCGACCTGATCGACGACGAAGGCGAGGCGCACGTCGTTCTCACGGGCGGCTCCGTCGGCATCGAGGTGCTCGCCGCGATCGCGCACTCCCCCGCACGCGACAGCATCGACTGGGATGCGGTGCACCTGTGGTGGGGCGACGAACGGTGGCTGCCGCGCGGTGACGCCGAACGCAACGAGACGCAGGCACGCGCGGCCCTCATCGACCACATCGCGATTCCCGATGAGAACGTGCACCCGTTCCCGGCCAGCGACGAGGGGCTCGAGCTCGACGCGGCCGCCGAGGCCTACGCCGCCGAATTGGCGCGTTTCGGGCGCGACGGCGCCGAGCATCCGCGTTTCGCCATCATGTTCCTCGGAGTCGGCCCCGACGGACACATCGCGTCGCTCTTCCCCGAGCGCCCCGGGCCCCTCGTGAGCGACCGCACGGTCATCGCGGTGCACGACTCGCCGAAGCCCCCTGCCGGCCGCCTCAGTCTCACGGTGCCGGTCATTCGCGCAACCGAGCGCGTCTGGCTGGTGCTCGCGGGAGCAGACAAGGCGCCCGCCCTGGGCCTGGCTCTCGCCGAGGCAGACCCGGCTTCGGTTCCCGCGGCTGCCGCTCTCGGCACGAAGCGCACGGTGTTCTTCGTCGACACCGAGGCCGCCGCCGATGTTCCCGAGTCGCTACGCACGCCGCCGAGCTACTGGACGGGCGCCATGGAGACCCACGACTGGATGCCGTCGAGCTGGGAGCCCAGCGACTACCGACGCTCGTAACGCACGCTCAGGCAGCAACGACGAACGCCCCGCCGGCAGAAAGCTGGCGGGGCGTTGATCGTTGCGTGCGGTGCGGTGCGGGCGACGCTACTTCGTCGAGGATGCGGTTCCGCGCCGTTCGCGGAGCTTCTGCAGCGCCTCGTCGAGGATCTGCTTCGCCTCCTCGTCGGTGCGGCGCTCTTTCACGTACGCCAGGTGCGTCTTGTACGGCTCGTTCTTCTGCATTGCCGGCGGGTTGTCCTTGTCGCGACCGGCGGGAAGACCCGACTGTGGCGAGTCGATGACCTCGGGAATCTCCTCGTCGGGCAGGTTCGCCGCAAAATAGCGAACCGTCTCGTTGCCGAGCGCATCCCAATAGGAGATGGCGACGCGCTCCGCGTGAATGCCGCGGTCTTGCTCGCCCATCGGGCCCGAGCCGACGCGGGACCCGCGAATGGCGCTTCCTCCAGAAACCATGGTGGTGCTCCTTACAGCCCGGTGAACCGGGTGATCAGACCGAGAACCACAATCGACGAGACCCAGACGAGGGCCAGAATGATCGTGATGCGGTTGAGGTTGCGTTCCGCCACACCCGATGCGCCGAGGTTCGACGTGACGCCGCCACCGAACATGTCGGAGAGCCCGCCACCGCGACCGCGGTGCAGCAGAATCATGAGCGTCAGAAGCAGGCTGGTGATGCCCAGGATGACCTGGAGCACGACCTGAAGGATTTGCACGGGAGAGAACCTTCCGGGGGTGGGGAACAACGTCCCACTCTAGCGCAGAGGCGCGGGGCCCGCCGGGACAGGCCCCGCGCGTGCGGATGACGACAAACCGCTAAACGGTGCCGACGTGGTTGCGGAACCGGGCGATGGCCGCGAACTCTTCGGGGTCGAGGCTCGCCCCACCGACGAGAGCGCCGTCGACATCTTTCTGAGCCATAAAGCCCGCGATGTTGCTGGACTTCACGCTGCCGCCGTACAGGAT
>DASSWY010000044.1:0-2500 GCA_035704325.1 Microcella sp.
GTGAATAGCAGCCCCGCGGCGATCACGCCAGCGAGGGCAATTTGGGCCCACCACGGGAGGCCCAGAAGGTTGGCGCCGAGGCCACCGATGAGGGCGCCGGCGGCGATCATGAGGAAGGTGAACTCGAGCGTCAACAGTTCGATGATGACGCAGACCAGAACGAAGACAAGCCAGACGATCCAGAGGTACTGGGTCAGGTCCAGCAGCATGCGCGGCCCCTTCGTCGCGGGCGGAAGTCGTGTGATCGTCACGCTATCAGCCCCCACCGACGCGTCGACGGAATATGCCACCCGCTACGCTCAGAACCCGTGAACACTCCGCTTCCCGCCGGCGCGCTCGCCGGCAAGACTGCCCTCGTGACCGGCTCCTCCCGCGGCATCGGCGCCGACACTGTGCGCTATTTCGCCGCCGCGGGCGCGAACGTCGTCATCAACTACCGCTCGAAGGCGCCGCGCGCCGAGAAGCTGGTCGCCGAACTCGCCGAACAGGGCACCTCCGCGATCGCGGTCGGCGCCGACCTCACGGACGCTGAGTCGGTAGCCGCGATGATGCAGCAGATTCGCGAGCGCTTCGGCTCACTCGACGTGCTGGTCTTGAACGCGTCGGGTGGCATGGAGTCGAACATGGGCGAGGACTACGCCCTGCGACTGAACCGCGACGCACAAGTGAACGTGCTCGAGCAGGGCACGGCCCTCATGGGCGACGGTGGGCGCGTCGTGTTCGTCACGAGCCACCAGGCGCACTTCATTCGCACTGTCCCGACGATGCCCGAATACGAGGCCGTCGCGCTCTCGAAGCGCGCCGGCGAGGATGCTCTGCGCGAGCGCATCGCGGATCTCGCCGCCCGCGGCATCGGCTTCACCGTCGTCTCCGGGGACATGATCGAGGGCACCATTACCGCGACGCTGCTGGAGCGCGCGCGGCCCGGGGCGATCGAGACGCGGAAGGAAGCGGCCGGCAAGCTCTACAACGTGTCTGAGTTCGCCGCCGAGGTCGCTCTCGCCGCCGTCGAGCCGGTGCCGGCCGACAACACGCGCCTGGTGGGGGACGTTAGCTTCTTCACCGACTACGCGGGGGAGTAGCAGGTGGCGCCGCAGCCGGGTCTGCGCCGCACGTCGCGCATCCTGGTCGTCGCTTCCGACGGCGCCGCCCTGCTGTTTATGACGGCGACCCCCGACTCGTCGCGGTTTGCGCGATGGATCACGCCGGGCGGGGGAGTCGACCCCGGTGAGACCCACGACGAGGCGGCCGTGCGAGAGCTGTTCGAGGAGACCGGACTTGTTGTCGACAGCGTTGGTGCGAGCATCCATTCATACGACTTCGAGGTCGCGTGGGACGAGGCCGATCACGATCGCGGTCACGCCGAGTATTACGTGTTAAAGGTTGATGCGCGGTTTGATCCGTCGAGCGCGAACTGGACCGACGACGAGCACGTCGACGTGACGGCTCACCAGTGGGTCACGGCCGATGACCTTATTAGCCGCGGTGAACCCTTCGAGCCGCCCCACCTGCCGGAGCTCATTCGGCGCGCGGCCGCAACGCCCGCGTCCTGAGACGCGGGCGCCGCACGCGGCCGTCAGTCGCGAGTGGTCAGTCGCGAGTGAGGGCCTTCGAGCCGAATACTGCCTCGGCCTCGGCGAGCTCCTCGTCGGTGGCCTCGCGGAACGGCGGGGCCTCGTCGACCTCGGGTGCGTGGCGGCCCTGCCCACGCGTCTTGACGATGCTGGCCACAATCGCGATTGTCAGGATCGCGGCGATGACGATCAGCGAGACGTTGGTGGGGATGTACAGCACCTCAAGCAGCGCCAACTTCACGCCGACCCACAGCAGCACGACCGCCAGTCCGATCTTCAGGTAGACGAAGCGGTGAATCAGGTCGGCGAGCAGGAAGTACAGGGCGCGGAGGCCGAGGATCGCGAACGCGTTGGCGGTGAAGACGATGAACGCCTCCTGCGTCACGCCAAAGATCGCGGGAATCGAGTCGACGGCGAAGATGATGTCACTGACCTCGACGAGTACGAGCACGGCAAGCAGGGGAGTGGCGAACACCACGCCGGCACGGCGGATGACGAACTTCTGGCCGTAGTAGGCGTCCGTCATCGGGGTGACGCGCTGGAACCACTTCATGACCTTCGAGTTCGCGACATCGATGTGCTCGTCGCGCTTCACGATCATCGTGATCGCGGTGTAGATCAGGAACGCGGCGAAGATGTAGAGAATCCAGCCGAACTGGCTGATCAGGGCGGCGCCGAGGCCGATGAAGATGCCGCGGAACACGAGTGCGCCGAGCACGCCGAGGAACAGCACGCGGTGCTGGTATTGCCGCGGTACGCCGAAGAAGGTGAAGATGATGGCCCAGACGAACACGTTGTCGACTGACAGCGACTTCTCGATGATGTAGCCGGCGTAGTACTGCTGGCCGTATTCGGCACCCCACACGTTCCAGACGATCGCG
The DNA here is from genome assembly GCA_035704325.1 of Microcella sp. Taxonomy (GTDB): domain Bacteria; phylum Actinomycetota; class Actinomycetes; order Actinomycetales; family Microbacteriaceae; genus Microcella. The sequence goes on from DASSWY010000044.1 coordinate 2,456, forward strand.
CCGAACGTCACGCCGATGACGATGTAGAAGATGCTCCAGAGAGCC
>DASSWY010000065.1:0-2799 GCA_035704325.1 Microcella sp.
CCCGCTCATGCTCGCCATCATCGGCGGCGAGCCGGCGCGCTTCGCGCCCTACGTCGACCTGTTCGACCGCGCCCTTGACCAGCTCGGTAAGGAGCGCCAGCCGGTCGGCGTGCACTCGCCCGGCTACATCGCCGACACCGATGAGCAGGCGGCCGACGAGCTGTGGCCGCACTACGAGGTCATGTACTCGCGCATCGGCCGCGAGCGTGGCTGGGGCCCCACGACCCGCGCCCACTTCGAGCAAGAGATTCGCCACGGTTCGCTCTACGTCGGCTCGCCCGAGACGGTCGCCCGCAAGATCGCCGACACGATTCGCGTGCTGGGTGCCGAGCGCTTCGACTTGAAGTACGCGACCGGCCCCGTCGAGCACGGCAAGCTCCTGCACGCGCTCGAGCTGTACGGCCAGAAGGTGATTCCGATGGTGCGCGAGCTGCTGGCCGAGTCGACCCCGGTTGGTGCCGGAGCGGCGGCGGTCACCCGCTAGTCACCAGGCTCTCGCGACGACGGCGAAACGACGGCGCGTGGGCCTCTCGTGTCAGCGTGGAGCGCGTTCGTCGGAGATACCCCAGGGGTAGGCAAATGGGGGTCGGCGATAGCCTGGGGTGATGGTCACCGGGCGGAAGGAGAGTTGCCGCGGCGGGCTCACCGTCGCCGCCGCGCTCGCGACACTCGCCCTGCTCGGCGGGTGCGCCGGGGCCAGCGACGCGCCGAGCTCCGGCTCGCCGACCGAGTTCTCCGCGGCCGAGCAGTCTGCCGAACAGCTGGCCGAGCAGCCTGCCGAGCAGCTCGCCGACCAGCCCGTCGATTCGTCACCACGTGCGGGCGATGCCATGGAACCTCCCACGAAGGGCACCGGGGCACCCCCGCCCGTCGACGCCGACGAGCAGTTCCTCACCGACACCCTGGCGTCGTGGACCCTCGAGCGCACCGTCGCCTCGCTCGTGATGATCACCCACCCTGGCACCGACCCCGCGCCGGCACGCGCTCTGCTCGAGGCGCACGGTTTCGGCGGCTTCCTCGTCATGGGCGCCAACACGGGCGGTCCGCCCGAGGTGACGTCTGCGTTCACGGCGGGCCTCAGCGCCGACCCACTTCTTCCCGTGTTGACGGCGGTCGATCAGGAGGGCGGTGACGTGCGGCGCCTTCCGGGCGACACGGGCCCGGCGGGGCGCGCGCTGCACGGCGCCGATCTGGAAACCGTTGAGCAGTCGTTCACCGCTCGCTCCTCCCTCGTCGATGCGGCGGGAATTGCGGTCAATTTCGGCGTCGTCGCTGATGTGACGGCCGACCCGGCCGCGTTCATCCATCGCCGGGTGCTCGACACGACGCCGAGCGCGGCAGCCGAGCGCGTTGCTGCCGCCGTGCGCGGCGAGGGCGAGCGCACGTTCACGACGCTCAAGCACTTTCCGGGGCACGGGGCGAGCCCCGACGACTCGCACGTCTCCATTCCTCGCTCGGCCATCGCGCTGGACGAGTGGCGGGCGACGCACGCACTGCCGTTCGTCGCCGGAATCGACGCGGGCGCCGAGCTCGTGATGACGGGCCATCTGCAGTTCGACGCCGTCAGCCCGCACCCCGCCTCGCTGTCACCGACCTGGATGCGCGTTCTGCGCAGCGAGCTCGGCTTCGACGGCGTCATCGTCACCGACGACCTGGTCATGTTGCAGCGCTCGGGCCGGCCCGAGTTCGCCGACCCGCACGAGAACGCCGTGCGCGCGCTCGCTGCGGGGAACGACCTGCTGCTGTTCGTCGTGCCGGCAGACCCGACAGCGGTCGGGCTCGATCCGGCGCGACTCGTCAGCGGCCTCGCCGACGCCGTGCGCTCGGGCGAGGTCGACGCCGACCAGGTTGCCGAGTCAGCCAGACGGGTACTCGAACTGCGGCGCGCCCTCAGCGCCGAACCCGCCCCGTCGTGCGGCCCGGCGTGCGAGCGAGAATCGGTGCGCGCCCACTGGCGCGACGGCTAAACCCGGGGAGACGCGCTACAGCGTCGGCAGCTGAACGTCGACAACGCGGTCGGGCAGAGTGTTTTCGCTGATCGACTTCATCGGCGTGGTCGCCGAGGCGGGCTGCAAGATCGCGACCGAGCCAATGGCTGAACCGATCACGATCGCGGCGGCGGAGGCGGCCATGATGCCGCCGGTGACCACGGTGAGCTTCTGATGGCGCTCCAGCGCGATCACGATGGCGCCAATAATGACGAGTGCCGCAGCGGTGCCGATCAGCGAAAGAATCATGGTGTTCCTCGTCGGGTACGGGAACAGCGACAGCGGTGGGTGCCGTGCCGGGGTTCGGGTGGTTCGCCATCGATGGGGGGTCGACGACCTCTCAAGAATACCCCGGGGTGTTCACGATCTGCCAGCATTTCGCGGCCCCTGTTCGGGTGGGAGACCGACACAATGGGGGAGTGACCGATCCGAAACCTGAGATCCTGCACCGCGACGTGCTCGATGCCGTTGCCTCCTCCCTCGGTTCGACGGTCGTGGCGGCGCACGCGCTGCAGATCGAGCCCACCGGAACGGGCTTCACGCACGGCTACCGCGTCAGCCTGCGCGATGCGCAGGGGGCCGTTGCCGACCACACCGTGTTCGTCGAGACCTCACCTCCCGACGCCAACCGTCCCGGGGTCCTCACGCTCACGCAGCCCGAGTCGGGCGAGCGCGTCGACGTCTGGGTGTACCCGGCCGACCCGGCCCTGCCCGCCCTGCGCACGGCGGTGTATGCCGAGGCCGCAGGTATCGTTTTGGCCCGCCTGGGGCTGCCGGTCGACGAGCTGCGGGTCAGCCTCGCCGCCTACCG
>DASSWY010000086.1:0-3506 GCA_035704325.1 Microcella sp.
AACACCACGGCGAGCCGGAACGTCGAAAGGCCGATCTTCGACGCGATGCCTGGTTGACGAGCCTCGGCTTCGTCGTGCTGCGATTCGACTACTCAGACGTGTTCAACGATCCGGATGCCGTCGTGGCAACGGTTGCGTCCGTCGTCGAGCGTGGCGATCACGTGTCGCGACGCCCCGGCCGGCTCGGCGTCTGACGGACCTGTCGGCCTGCCGACTCGGCGGGTCGTGTCTGTGACCGGGGCAGCGCGACACCGGGAGTGTTGAGGTCGCTCCCGCGCCGGTGTTGCGACCTGAGCGGGCTCTCTTTCGGCAGCGGATGCCACGCACTACCGGGCACACCCGCCGCACAGCGGGGTAGCCTGGGAGTGTGAGCGCGTCAAACCCCTTCGGCCAGGTCCTTGTGGCCCTCGTCACCCCCATGACCGTCGACGGTGAGGTCGACTGGCCCGGCGTCGAGCAGCACATCGACTACCTCTGCACACACGGTGCCGACGGCATCGTCGTGACCGGTACGACCGGTGAGACGTCGACCCTCACCGACGCCGAGAAGCTGCGCCTCGTTCGCGTGGGCAAAGAGGTTGCGGCGGGGCGCGCATCCATCATTACGGGCGGCGGCTCCAACGAGACGGCGCACGCGATCGAGCTGTACAAGGCGAGCGAGAAGGCCGGCGCTGACGGCGTCATGGTCGTCACTCCGTACTACAACAAGCCGACGCAGGCGGGCGTTCTGACCCACTTCCGCATGGTCGCCGACGCGACCGATCTGCCGGTGATCCTGTATGACATCCCCGGCCGTGCGGGCATTGAGATCAAGTACGAGACGATCCTCCGCGCCGCGAAGCACCCGAACATCCTGGCCGTGAAAGACGCAAAGGGTGACCTCAGCGAGGTCAGCCGGGTCATGAACCAGACCGACCTTCTCTACTTCGCCGGCGATGATGCGAACGCCCTGCCGACGCTCGCGATCGGCGGAACCGGCCTCATCGGGGTGACGGCCAACATTGCCCCCGCCCCGTACCGGGCCATCGTCGACGCGGTCAACGCCAACGATCTGGCGACCGCGACCGAACAGCACAAGAAGCTTGAGCCGCTGGTGCGGGCGATCATGACCCACGTTCCCGGTACGGTCGCCGCGAAGTATGTGCTGCACGGCCTCGGCCGCATCTCTTCGCCGCGCGTGCGCCTGCCGCTCGTCGGCCCCGAAGACCACGAGGCCGCGATCATCGAAGACGAGATGGCGCTCGTTAGGGATGTCGAGGGCGTTGACCTTGCCCGCTTCCGCCCCGACCGCAACGCGGCCGCCGGGGGAGCGCTACCGAAGGTGGCCGGCACCACCCGCTAAGACTGCACCCGGGGGCGCGAGGCCCCGCCACGCGGCCCGGGATTCGGGCCAGATTGATTCACGAAAGACGGTCCTGTTTCATGCCCCACGCCATCGAAGACGCCCCCGCGCTCGAACCCGGCACGCTCCGCGTTACCCCTCTCGGCGGTCTCGGCGAGATTGGTCGCAACATGGCCGTCTTCGAGTACGACGGCAAACTGCTGATCGTCGACTGCGGCGTGCTCTTTCCCGAAGAGCACCAGCCGGGCGTCGACCTGATCCTGCCCGACTTCTCGCCGATCCGTGACCGCCTCGACGACGTCATCGGCGTCGTTCTCACGCACGGACACGAAGACCACATCGGTGCGGTTCCGTATCTGCTGCGCCTGCGCGCTGACATTCCCTTGATCGGTTCGCAGCTGACGCTCGCCCTCATCGAGGCGAAGCTCAAAGAGCACCGCATCACCCCGTACACGCTGGCGGTGAAGGAGGGCCAGCGCGAGCGCATGGCCCCCTTCGACCTCGAATTCGTCGCGGTGAACCACTCGATTCCGGATGCTCTGGCCGTTTTCATTCGGACGCCCGCCGGAAATGTGCTCCACACCGGCGACTTCAAGATGGACCAGTTGCCCCTGGATGGTCGCATCACCGATCTGCGTGCCTTCGCCCGTCTCGGCGAGGAGGGCGTTGACCTGTTTATGACCGACTCGACGAACGCCGACGTGCCGGGCTTCACCCCGGTTGAGCGCGAGATCGGGAATGTGCTTGAGAGCGTCATCGCGAAGGCCCCCCGCCGCGTGATCGTCGCGAGCTTCTCGAGCCACGTGCACCGCGTGCAGCAGGTGCTCGACGCGGCCCACGCGAACGGTCGGCGGGTCGCGCTGCTCGGCCGTTCGATGGTGCGCAACATGGGCATCGCCGCCGAACTCGGCTACCTGAAGGTGCCGGAGGGCATCCTCATCGATCACCGCAAGGCGAGTGAGCTGCCCGACGACCGCATCGTCTACATGTCGACCGGCAGCCAGGGCGAGCCGATGGCCGTGCTCGCCCGCATGGCGAACCTCGAGCACCAGGTCGAGGTGGGGGAGGGTGACACGGTCATCCTCGCGTCAAGCCTCATCCCCGGTAACGAGAACGCGGTCTACCGCGTGATCAACGGACTGACGGCGCTCGGGGCAAACGTCGTGCACAAGGGCAACGCGCGCGTGCACGTCAGCGGCCACGCCGCGGCGGGCGAGTTGCTCTACTGCTACAACATCGTTCGCCCGAAGAACGTCATGCCGGTGCACGGCGAGGCCCGGCACCTCGTGGCCAACCAGCGCCTCGCGGTCGACACGGGCGTGCCGATCGAGAACACGGTGCTCGCCGAGAACGGCACCGTCATCGACCTGAAGGATGGCGCGATTCGGGTCGTTGGTCAGCTCGACCTGGGCGAGGTCTACGTCGACGGCTCGACCGTGGGCGCGATCACCGACGCCGACTTGAAAGATCGCCGCATTCTTGCGGAGGAGGGCTTCATCTCGATCTTCGTCGCCGTCGATGCCCAGACCGGACGCGCCGTGGTGGGGCCCGAGATTCACGCCCGCGGCTTTGCGCCCGACGACAGCGTGTTTGACGATGTGATCCCGCAGGTGCTCAAGGCACTCACCGAGGCCGCCGAGAACGGCACGCGCGACAGCCACGCCTTCAGCCAGGTGGTGCGCCGCACGGTGGGCCGCTGGGTGAACACCCGCCACCGTCGTCGCCCGATGATCGTGCCGGTGGTCGTGATCGCCTAAGCGTGTCAGTCCCGGCTCGGCGCCCACCGCGCGGGTACCGTGTGCGGCATGGCCTCCGGCTCTCGATCGACCCCTGCGCGCTCGCGTACGAGTTCGTCGACGACGCGCGCGCCGCGTGCCACGTCGAAGCGGTCTGAGACCGCGCCGACCAAGAAGTTGCCGGCATCGAAGCAGCAAAAGCCCACTCCCGCGTTCGAGTCGGGTGAGCCCGGCCTGCTGTCGCGCGCCTGGATGGGCCTCGCCCACGCCACCGGCGCAGGCTTCCGACTCTTCGGCCGCGAGACCCTCGCCAAAGAGGACCGCCGCGACGGCGTGCCCTTCCTGCTCGTCCTGCTGGCCATCGCGGGCGCACTGATCGAGTGGTTCCTGCTTGGCGACCCGGTCGCCCAGGCACTCGACGCGTTCAC
>DASSWY010000168.1:0-3076 GCA_035704325.1 Microcella sp.
GCCGGCCTACGCCTCGGCGGTCGCGATCGCGACGATCGGCTCGCTCGTCGGCTGCGGGCTGCCCTCGGCCGGTTCGACCGTGACGCCGACCACCGTGCCGGCGACAAACTCGCCGTCAAGCACCTGCACGACCTCGCCGTCACCGTCGACCGTGAACAGGCCGGCCGGCGCGATCTCGTCGCCCGTGATGTACCAGAGGGCGTACGCCTCATCGCTCGACAGCTCGTCGAGACCGTCAAACACCATCACCGAGACGCCCAGCGACTCGGAGCTGACGAGGCTCGCCGTCGCGCCGCCCGCCACCTCGCTCGAGGCGACCGTCGCGTCGGGCGCGGCGACAACCTGTGCGAGCACCTGCTGGTCACTCGCGGCCGGGTTGACAAGGTCGGCGGCCAAGACTCCGCCGACGAACAGGGCCACCGCGGCTGCCGCGGCCGCCACGATGGATGCGGGGCGCGAGAACCAGCGCATATTCGCCTTCTCGCTCGCGAGCCCGCTCATCGGGATCGGGGCGGGCGCGGCCGCGGGAGCTGAACTCACGGCGGCGATCGTGGCAGCGTTCTGCCCGATCGGCGCGAGCGGTTGCTGCGGCGCGCCAGTGACACTGTGCGCGCCCTCGGCATCCGGAGCAGGCGCGGCCGCCTCGCGGGGCAGCTGCGGCGTGGCCGCCACCTGGGCCATCAGCGACTGCTTCAGACCGACAGACGGGGCGACCGGCGCGGTAGCCGCGCCGAGCATCCCGGAAACCTCGCGCAGCGACTCAACCTCGCGCTGCAACTCTGGCGACGTCGCCAACACGCTCTCAAACGCGGCCGCCTCATCGGCGTCCAGCGCTCCGAGCGCATAAGCGGCGGCGGTCTCGAGCATGTCGTTCGACAGAGCACTCATGACGCCACCCCCAATTCTGTGCGAAGGCGTATCAGCCCATCGCGCAATCGTGTTTTAACCGTTCCGAGCGGAATGTTCAGCATTTCGGCCACTTCGCTCTGCGTGTAGCCGCCGTAGTAGGCAAGCTCGACGGCCTGCCGTTGCAGGTCGCTCAACCTCGCCATCGCCTTCTCCACTCGCTTGTGTTCAATGCTGATCTCGGCGCTCTCCGACACGGTGTCGACCTCGCGGCCGAGATCGCGGATGCCGATTTTGGTGTCCCGATCACGGCTTGCCTGGGCGCTACGCACCCGGTCAATCGCGCGTCGGTGAGCCATCGTGAGCATCCACGTCACCGCTTTCCCCTTATTCGGATCGAAGCGGGAAGCGGTTTGCCACACCTCCAAAAGAACCTCCTGCACGACCTCCTCCGACTGCGCGTGGTCTTTCAACACGTGGCGCACGAGGCCCAGCATGCGCGAGGCCATGAGGTCGTAGAGGTCGCTGAACGCGCGCTGGTCGCCGCCGGCAACGCGCACGAGCAGCGCGGTCGCCTCATCGACGATGGGCGCTGCGTCGACGTCGGTCGCAACGGGCAGGTCTGGATGCACGCATACAGCATCCCAGGTCGCGTGCGGTCGACGTGCGCATTCGCTGAGAGCCGCGTGACGAAGTCGCACGGTGCGCGCGCTGCGTGCACGCCGGCTCGCCCGCCCGGGCACGCAGGAAGGGACGGACGGGAAAACCCGCCCGGCCACGCAGGAAGGGCCGGGCGGGAAAACCCGCCCGGCCCTTCACCGGATCACTAGTCGGAGGAACGACTGTGAGTACTCAGCTCCGAATTACTGGATGCCGAGGTTCGTGGCGATGCCGCCGGCCAGCGCCGTCGCGGTCATCGGCATGTGGCTCGCGGCCTCCTTGAGGAGGTCGAAGTACGCCGGGTCACCGGCGATGTTCGCGTCGATCGCCGCAATCAGCGACACCGCGTGCATCTCGAGCTCAGCCTGAACAGCCTCGGCCGGCAGCTCGGGAACAACCGAGTTGATGAGCTGGCCGAACGACACGGCGTAGGCGTTGAGGTCAGCAACGGCCTGGTCGGCCATCGCCTGGTCGCCGGTCGCCTTGCCGAGCGTGTAGTTCACGAAGAACGGGATGTGCGAGCGCCACGAGTCGAGGAACGGCTGCTCAGCGTCGGGGTATGCCGAGCCAACGAGCGCGGCCACCTCGACCGAGTTCTCGTCGAGCGCGGCAACCGCGGCCTGAACGGCCGGGGTCTCCAGGTCGCCACCGTCAGCGAGGGCCTGGTTGATCGCCGCACCGGCGAGGTACACGTGGTCGGCGAGCAGGGCGGTCAGCTGCGCGCGCAGGTTGGCGCCGTCGCTGTTGACCGTGTCGATGACGGGAGCCTCGGCCTCGGGGGCCTCCTGCTCCATCGTGGGCTCCTCGGCCGGAGCCTCCGCCTCAGCGGCGCAGCCCGACAGAACGAGGGCGGCGGCCAGTCCGAGGCCGGCGAATGCAGTTACCTTGCGCATGATTTCTCCTTGGTGTGCGGTTGATCGCATGTGGTGATGGGTGCCGAAATCGGCGGTGATTCAGGGGCGTGAGCCGCGCATCCGCTAACCGGCGGCCTCGACGATGACGGAAGCGTTCATCGTCAGGTGCGGTTCGCAGAAGTACGGGTACTCCCCCGGCTCGGTGAAGGTGAAGGAGAAGGTGTCCCCCTCCTGTCCCATCGGCGCGAGTGCGTGACGGAACAGGCCATCGGCCTCTTGGCTGCCGCGGAGACCGGTGGTCTCGTTGACGTCCCCCCAGAGGCCCGACGTGATCGTGTGACCGATCGCCTCGCCGTTGCGCCACGTCACCGTGGTCCCGACGGGCACCGTGATCGTCGGCGGGGTGAACCGCAGGCCGATCGTGATGACCTCGTTGGGGCCGGGCTCGATGGGCTCGGGCATGTCGGATTCCGCGCCCTGGTCGTCGCCCGACGCGTCCGGGGCGGTGGATGCACTCGGTGCGGTGGGCTCGGAGCTCGCGTCGTCGGCGGTGGTCGCCGGCGTGCATCCCGAGACCGCGACGAGAGCAACCAGCGCCGCGGTGAGCACCCAGGGGGTGCGGCGCGAAGCGCGGGAGCTGAACGTGGTCGATGTCATGCCCCGTGTTCGGGGGCACGGGCATTTGGGTTTGGCCGGGTGGGATGCACTCGGCCGAC
>DASSWY010000204.1:0-2952 GCA_035704325.1 Microcella sp.
GTCGACCGCATCGTGACCGCCTACGCGCCGGTCGGCTACGCCGCCGACGCGCTGGCGGCGGCGCGGGCCGAGGCCGCCGCGCAGGGGGTCACGATCGAGACCACGCTGCGCGGGTGGGATGCCCGTGCCTGGCCCCACGCGACGCGCGGCTTCTTCCCGTTCAAGGAGCGCATTGCGGGCCTCGTGCGCGACGCCGGAATCGGGGCGTGAGCAGCACTGAAACTTGGGTCTTTTTCTCTCGTCACGGCGGTGTGGCAGGGGGCGATGACCAGCGATAATGAGCGATAGCGGCGTCGGTGCCCACCGGCGCACTTCCCATCCCTCGCGTTCAAGGAACCGATAACCATGACCGACACGATGAACCGGTCAACCACTGCCCCCGCCCACCCTGAGCTCGACCCCGCCGATGGCGTGCGGGCCTACGAGCTCGACCGCCAGTACGTGTTCCACTCGTGGAGCGCGCAGGCCACGCTCGACCCTTTCGTCATTGCCGGAGGCTCCGGCAGCGAGGTCTGGGGCTACGACGGCGTGCGCTACCTCGACATCTCGAGCCAGCTCGTCAACACCAACATCGGCCACTCGCACCCGAAGGTCGTCGCGGCCATTCAGAAGCAGGCGGCCGAGCTCGCCACGGTCGCTCCCGCGCACGCGAACCTCGCCCGCGGTGAGGCAGCGAAGCGCATCGTCGAGAAGGCGGGTCCGGGCTTTGCGAAGGTGTTCTTCACGAACGGCGGTGCCGACGCGATCGAAAACGCCATTCGCATGGCGCGCCTGACGACGCGCAAGCACAAGGTCATCTCGACCTTCCGCAGCTACCACGGCAACACGGGCGCCTCGATCGCCGCGACCGGCGACTGGCGGCGCATGCCCAACGAGTACGCGTGGGGGCACCTGCGCGTCTTCGGGCCGTTCCTGTACCGCAGCGAGTTTCACTCCACGACCGAGGCGGAAGAGTGCGAGCGCGCCCTGCAGCACCTCGAGCGCACCATTCAGGCCGAAGGCCCCGACACGATCGCGGCGCTCGTGCTCGAGTCGGTGCCCGGCACTGCCGGCATCTTCGCGCCGCCGGCCGGCTACCTCGCCGGGGTGCGGGCGATTGCCGACAAGTACAACATCGTGTGGATCGCCGACGAGGTGATGGCCGGCTTCGGTCGCACCGGCGAGTGGTTCGCCTGGCAGGGTCAGGGCGTCAACCCCGAGGGTGTCGTGCCTGACCTCATCGCGTTCGCGAAGGGTGTGAACTCGGGCTACGTGCCCGTCGGTGGCGTCGTGATCTCACCGAAGATCGCTGCGGCGTTCGACGAGCGCGTCTTCCCCGGGGGTCTCACCTACTCGGGGCACCCGCTGGCCATGGCCTCGATCGTCGCGTCGATCGACGCGATGGAGGACGAGGGCATCGTCGCGAACGCCAAGATGATCGGCGAGCAGCACCTCGGGCCGGGCCTCCGTGCCCTCGCTGAGAAGCACGCGATGATCGGTGACGTGCGCGGCCTCGGCGTGTTCTGGGCGCTTGACCTCGTGACCAACCGGGCGACGCGCGAGCCGGTCGCAGCATCCGTCATCGGGGCTCTCAAGAAAGAGCTGATGGCCCGCCACGTGCTGCCGTTCGCCGCCGAGAACCGCATTCACGTGGTGCCGCCGTGCGTCGTGACGCCGGCTGAGGTCGAGCGCGCGCTCGTCGCACTTGATGAGGCGTTCACGGCGGTTACGCAGGGCTGATCAGGCGCCCTCCCAGTGTCGTCGGGGGTTACGCGGAGGCGGCCCCGCCTAACCTGATGAGGCCGCGGCATCCACCGTTTGATCGGGGGTGGATGTCGCGGCCCTTACACTTAACGGTTATGCCCGCAGCCACCTCTCCCTACCTCGTTCTGGTGCGTGACCTCATGCACCGCCCCGGCGAGATGCGTGAGCGTACGCTCGATTTCGACGTGCCCGAGCAGCTGGGCGTCGGAGCGGCCTACGTCGCCGAAGGCGCCGAGCTCGCCCTCGACCTGCGGCTCGAGGGCCTGCACGACGGCATCCTCGTCACCGGCGAGCTCGAGACGACCATGTCGGGGGAGTGCGTGCGCTGCCTCGAACCGGTCTCCCGGCCCCTCGAAGTCGAATTCCAGGAGCTTTTCGCGTATTCTCCTGAGGACGCTGTCGACTACACGGTTCACGATGATCACGTGGATTGTGAACCCGTAGTTCGGGACGCGGTTGTGCTTGCGCTTCCGTTCCAACCCGTGTGTCGCGATGACTGCCCCGGCCTCGACCCCGAGACCGGCGAGAAGTTGAGCGGCCACGCCGAGCAGAAGCAACGTGAGGTCACCGACCCGCGGTGGGCCGCCCTGGAAGGATTCCGGGCGGGCGACACAGGCCCCGACACCGACTGACACCGGCACCCACACCAACCAGAGACTGAACCGCGTGCGCCCGCGCGCCGCGGCTGAGAGAGAAGAGAGACACCATGGCTGTTCCGAAGCGGAAGAAGTCGCGCGCCAACACCCACGCCCGCCGCTCGCAGTGGAAGGCCGAGGTCCCCACGCTCGTCAAGACCGTCGAGAACGGCAAGGTTGTCTACAGCCTCCCGCACCGCGCGAAGGTCGTCGAAGACTCGGCCGGCACCCCGCTGTTCCTCGAGTACAAGGGCCGCAAGGTCGCTGACGTCTGATCGGCGACGGGTACCCATCCGTGGCTGCGAGCGCTGAGGTCGGGCACACGCCCGACCGGTCGGCGCTCATTCGCGCGCTCGGAGTCACGCTCGTTCCTGAGCTGCTCGAGCTCGCCCTCACCCACCGCTCGTGGGCGTACGAGCACGGCGGGGCGGCAAACAACGAGCGTCTCGAGTTTCTGGGCGACGCGATTCTCGGCCAGGCCGTGACGGTCATGCTCTACACGAGCTACCCCGACCTCGACGAGGGCGAGCTGGCGAAGCGCCGCGCGTCACTCGTCTCGGCGGTGGCACTCGCG
>DASSWY010000295.1:0-2957 GCA_035704325.1 Microcella sp.
GTCAGCGGATACCTCATCACCGCCCTCCTGCTGCACGAGCACCGCCGCACCGGGCGGATCGCCCTGCGCAACTTCTGGTCGCGCCGCGCTCGCCGCCTGCTTCCCGCCCTCGCACTCGTCGTCATGTCGTCGGCCACCGTCGCTGCCCTCATCGGAGGCGACGTGCTGGTCGGCATCGGCTGGCAGTTGCTGGGCGCCGCCACGTTTACGAGCAACTGGGTGGCGATCGGCGCCGGCGCCAGCTACCTCGACCAGACGAGTCCCGAGCTGTTCCGGCACCTCTGGTCGCTCGCCGTCGAGGAGCAGTTCTACCTGCTGTGGCCGCTGCTTCTGCTGGCCCTGCTCGCGCTCCCCCTTCGACGACGGATGCTCGTCGCGGCAGTCAGCGCCCTGGCCGTCGCGTCCGCGGTCACCATGGCGATCGCGGCCGGCGACCCGGCGGCCGACGGCGGCCAGGCCGCATCGGGCGCCTACCTCTCGACCCTCACGCACGGCTTCGGACTGCTGGCCGGAGCAGCGGTTGCGCTGTGGCGCGAGCCGCTGACGCAGCCGCGAGCGCTGTTCGGACGCGCATCCACACCGCTCGCCACGGTCGCGATAGCGGCCATCGTCGTCATCGCAGCGACCATGTCCGTCGACGATGCGAGCGCCTACCGCGGTGGAATGGCCCTCGCCGTCGCGGCGACCGTTCTCGCGATTCTCGCCCTCGAGAAGCGGGATGCTCGCGCAGCCCAGATCGCGGACGCGTCCGCCATCCGGTGGCTCGGTGAGCGCTCGTACAGCCTGTACCTCTGGCACTGGCCGCTCTGGATTCTCGGGCTCGCCCTGGCCCCCACGGTTGATCGGACGGGGCAGGGCGCCTGGTCGGTTGGGCTCGCGGTTCTGGCCGTGTCGATCACCCTCGCCTCTCTGACGTATCGCTTCATCGAGGCTCCCGCGCGCCGGCGAGACACACTCGCGCCTCTCACGCGCGGCGGTCCCCGTCGGCAGGCCGCGCTGGCCGGCACGGCGACCGTCGCCCTGGCCCTGCTGATCGGCGGCACCGGCGCAGCCGTGCAGCGCGCGCCCGACGACTCGCAGGCGGCGGCGTACATCGCGGCCGGCCACGACGCACTCGCCGCTGAGTCAACGCCGGCCCCATCACCCGCCCCCGACACGCCAGCGGGAGGGCCCACCGCATCGGCGACGACGCCGCCAAGTAGCCCCCCAGCGAATGCCGACACCGGCACCGATCCGGGCACCGCCGACGCATCGAGCGAGGAAACTGCTGGCGCGGTAACCGAACGACCGGCTCTCGAACCGTACGATCCGCGCGCACCGAAGCCGCTCCCCGCGGGTGAGCAGATCACGGCGATCGGCGACTCGGTCATGCTGGCGGCCGTTCCTGCGTTGCAGGCAGCCTTTCCGGGCATCGCAATCGACGCCGAAGTGGGTCGCCAAATGTCGGCGGCTCCTGGCGTGCTGACCGCGCTGCGCGATGCGGGTGTCCTGCGAGAGCACGTGGTGCTGGCCCTCGGCACGAACGGCCCTTTCGACCCGGCGGTGCTCGACGAGGTGCGCACCGTGATCGGCGATCGACAGCTGGTCGTGGTGTCGGCGCAGGCCCCCCGGGGCTGGACGGACGGCGTCAATCAGCAGCTGGCGTCCTTCGCGAGTGTTCACCGCGCGGTCGAGCTCGCCGACTGGCGCTCGGGCATCGCGCCGAGGCTCGAGCTGCTCGCCGGCGACCAGATCCACCCCGGCCCGACGGGCGGCGAGGTCTACGCGAGCGAAGTGCGCGCCGCATTGCAGCGACTCGCCGACCTGCCCCCGATCATCGAGTACACCTTCGAGCGGCGCGACCACCCGCACCGGCCCGTCTGAGCCGCGGGCTAGTAGAGGCGCCGGTACGCGACGTCGCGGGAGGCCGAGCGAAAGCCCAGGCGCTCATAGACGCCCAGCGCTCCGGTCGGGTTCGCCGTGTCGACGTCAAGCACCGAGAGCTCGAAGCCGGCATCGCGGTGGGCGCGCATCACGCTGGCGAGCAGGGCGCTCGCGAGACCTTTGCCCCGCCACGCGCGCACGGTCCCGACGAGCCCGATGTACCCGCTCGACCGTCCCAACCGCTGCCAGTCTTCTTCGTTGACGTCGGTGGTCACGAAGCCGACGACCTCGTCGCCACTGAACGCCAATCGCGAGAGCTCGGGCCGGAACGTCGCGAGCCGTTGCCACGCCTCCCAGCTTTCTGCCGTGGATGGCTGCGACCCCCAGTGGTCGGCGAACGCCGCGTTCTTGGCAGCGCGCGCCGCCTCGCTGTGCGCGCTCGACCACGGCTCGACCTGCACGCCCTCGGGCATGGCCCGATCATCGATCGGTGCCGTGGCCAGCTCGGCGTGAAGCGTCGTGAAGTACCGCACCGCGTTGAAGCCGGCGTATTCAAGCAGTCGACCGTGTTCGGGCGCGACCTCGGCCGCGTAGGACATGACCCAGCCCGGCATCGTCAGCTCGAGCTCGCCGAGCAGCTGCTCAGCGCGCGCCTGCTGCCAGGCAAGCAGCTGGCGACCGATGCCGCGGCCGCGCACTGCCGGATGCACGCCGCCCATCACAATGACCCTGGCGTAGTCGACGGGGTCGGGTGTGCGAATGCAGAGGCCGTGGGCGACCATGCGGCCGGCGGCGTCGAACGCGACGACACCATCGCGGGCCGCATCAACGTACGAGTGCTCGAACTCGCCGCGAATCTCGTCGACCGTCTCACTCCACTCGGGGTGATCGCGCTCAGCCATCGCGGCGAACAGCTCGGCGATGGCAACGGCATCGTCGAAGCGCGCCTCGCGCCACGTCAGCGTGACGCCATTGCCGTCGCCGAGGGCGGGCAATTCGGTCGCGGGGATGCGCGCCCGCAGCGGGCGGGACGTGTCAACGGCGCTCGCGCCGCTATCGATCAAGGGCTCACTCACGCCGACAACAGTAGAGCC
>DASSWY010000333.1:0-5619 GCA_035704325.1 Microcella sp.
ATCGAACCGTGGCGCATGCTCACCGTTTCGCTCGTGCACAGCTCGGGCATTTTCCACATTCTGTTCAACATGTACGCCCTGTTCGTACTCGGGCCGCTGCTTGAGCAGTTGGTCGGTCGATGGCGTTTTGCCGTGACGTACATCCTCAGCACGCTCGCTGGCTCGGTCGCCGTGCTGTGGCTGGCGCCGGCGACGTTTGTCGTGGGTGCCTCTGGTGCGATCTTCGGGCTCTTTGGCGCATTCTTCGTCATTCAGCGTCGACTGGGTGGCAACACGGCGCAGTTGATGGTGATCTTAGGTATCAACCTCGCGCTGGGGTTCTTCTTGCCCAACATCTCGTGGCAGGCCCACGTGGGAGGGCTCATCGGCGGCGCGATCGTCGCCCTCATCTTTGTCCGCACGCGGCGACGTCAACAGACGCCGCTGCAGATCGCGCTCCTCGTGGCGTTTGCCGCACTTCTGGTGGCGGGAACCATTCTGCGCTTTGCGCTCGCGGGATAGTTATCCACACCCCCATCCACAGTGGGGATAAGAATCACAGCCGTGTGATTCCACCCCCTCTTCGGGGGGAGTGGGTGACACGAGGTCAAGCGTGAGGGCGTGAGGGGCGCTAGCGCCAGCGCGTCGTCATGAGGAAGCCGATGAACATGATGCCGAAGCCGACCATGATGTTCCACGGGCCGATGGAGGCGATCGGAAGCGTTGACGCGCTCACGTAGTACACGATGATCCAGATGAGCCCGACGAGCATGAAGCCGAACATCACCGGCTTAAACCACACCGGGTTCGGGGCGTCGGCGCCCCCGCGGGCGTAGTCGGGGTTCTCAGCGTCGCGCGCAGTGGTCCGTGCCATAGGCCCGAGTCTACCGGGCAGCGGCCAAAAGAGGCGTGGATGCGGATCGGAGGTGCGCTCGGAACCGACGCCTACAATGAGCGGGTGAGCGACAGCATCCAGACCGCCACCGCCCGACGGGCGGATGCGCGACGCACGCGCCGCCCCCGGGCGCGCGTCAGCGTCGTGGGCGTCATTGGCGAGCTGCTCATCACAGCGGGCGTCATCGTCATGCTGTTTCTGGGGTGGTACGTCTGGCTCAACGACGTCATCACCGGCGCGGCACAGCAGGACGCCGCGCAAGAGATTCAAGAGCAGCTACGCGCGGAATTTGACCGTGACCGTGGCACCGTCGAGCCCGAACCCGACCCTGCGCAACCCGATGAGCCGCGTGACCCCGGCGAGCCGGTGGTCGGCACGCCGGCGCCGGAGGGCGAAGCGTTCGGGGCCCTCATCGTTCCGCGGTTTGGTGATGACTACGTGCGCACGATCGCCTCGGGAGTCGATCTGCAGACCGTGCTCAACAACAGCCGCCTCGGCGTCGGGCACTACAGGGAGACGCAAATGCCCGGCGAGGTGGGCAACTTCGCGCTGGCTGCCCACCGCACGACCTACGGCGCGCCCTTCGCCGACATTGCCGAGCTGCGCGCGGGCGACAGCATTTACGTCGAAACGCGTGAGGGCTGGTACGAGTATGTGTTCCGCAATCTCGAGTACGTGTGGCCCACCGAGGTCGAGGTCTTGGAGCCGGTTCCGCAAGCACCGCAGGTCGAGGCAACGGACCGCATTCTGACGCTCACGAGCTGCAACCCTCGATTCTCGGCTGCCGAGCGGATCATTGCCTACGCCGTGTTGGAAACCTGGTACCCGCGTGAAGACGGCCCCCCGGCCGAGATCTCGGGGCTGACCGAGGCCGCGGGAAGCTCCGCCGCGGTGATCGGTTAAGGAGAGGGTGACGATGTACGCAGCGCTCTGGCGCATCCTGCCCGGTCCGGCGTGGCTGCGCGTGATCCTCCTGCTCGTGCTCGCCGCCGCGGCGCTCTATGCCCTCATCACCTGGGCGTTCCCGTGGGCCGCCGACACCTTCCTCCCGCAAGAATCGACCGTGGAGCAATGACCGTGCGTGTACTCGTGATCGACAACTACGACAGCTTCGTGTACACGCTCGACGGGTACCTGCAGCAACTCGGGGCCGACACCACGGTCATGCGCAACGACGCGATTGCGGCAGACGATGTTGCAGCAGTGATCGCCGACTACGACGCCGTGCTCGTCTCGCCTGGCCCGGGCACCCCGGTCGATGCCGGAATCTCGATTGCGGCGGTGCACGCCGCCATCGCGGCCGACAAGCCTCTGCTGGGCGTCTGTCTCGGGCACCAGGCGATCGCCGAGGCGCTGGGTGGGGTGGTGACCCATGCTGACGAGCTCATGCATGGCAAGACGTCGCAGGTGGTGCACGACGGTGACGCCCTGTTCGACGGCGTACCGGAAAACTTCCGCGCAACCCGCTACCACTCGCTTGCGATCGTCGACGGCACGGTGCCCGACGAGCTGCTCGTCACCG
Organism: Microcella sp.; assembly: GCA_035704325.1. Taxonomy (GTDB): domain Bacteria; phylum Actinomycetota; class Actinomycetes; order Actinomycetales; family Microbacteriaceae; genus Microcella. The sequence goes on from DASSWY010000333.1 coordinate 2,397, forward strand.
CTCGCACTGACGGCGGGGTCATCATGGGCGTTCGTCACCGCACGGCGCCCGTGCACGGCGTTCAATTTCACCCCGAATCGGTGCTTACGGAGGGGGGCTATCGGATGCTCGGCAACTGGCTGGCCGCCGCCGGCCTTCCCGAGGCGGCCGTGACGGCGCGCGCGCTCAGCCCGCTCATGTCGGGCGACGCGGCGCGCTCGGCGTAGCTCGATCGCCGCACGCCCGGCGAGTGGCTCGCTCGAGTCGGGGTCGCTACTCTCCGCTGGTGTCGGCGCCCGTGTCGGCACCGGTACCGGCATCACCGCCGGCGCCGCCGGCGCCGCCGCTGCAGTACACGAGACGAATCGGCGAGTCTTGCGGCTGGTCGCCGGGCGCCAGGGACTGCCCGGTAACGATGCCCCCCGAGCATCCGGGGTCGGCCTGAACACTCACCTGCAGGCCGAGCGCGCTCGCCTGTCGCGTTGCCTCACCGATGGGCAACTGCCGCAGGTCGGGCACGGCCACGAGCCCGTTGGAAATCGTCAGGTCGACAGCGTCACCCTCACGCAGTTCGGTGTTCGCGCCGGGGTCAGTGCGAATCACAATGTCGGCGCGGACCGTGCCGGAGTTCTCGCGCGTCACGGTTCCGACGACGAGGCCCCGCTGCTCAAGTTGCGCAGTGGCCGCTGCGAGGTCGAGGTTTCGCACATCGGGCATTTGCACCCGCGGTGGGCCCGTCGACACGAAGACCACGATCTCTTGGCCGGGCGAGACCGAGAACCCTGCGGCAGGCTCGGTTCGGAGGATTTGCCCTTCGTTCTCGGCCGTGCCCTGCTCTTGGCGCGCGGTGGGCCGCAAATTTTCTTCGACGAGGATGCTCTCGCCGTCTTCGTAGCTCAGCCCGACAACGTTGGGCACGTCGACGGCGACATTCGCCACGAAGGCCCCCTCTCGGTCGAGAGAGAACGCCCAAAACAGCACGGCCGCGATGAGCACGCCGACGACGACGATGCCCGACCAGATCCACGCGACGGGAGGGCGGGTCTGCGTGCGAGTGCGGCGGTCGTCGTCGATCGTCAGCTGACGCATGGCGGCCTCGGTGCCCGCGGTCGCTTGCGGGTTTACGCCGAACAGCGACATTGTCGGGTCGTTGTCTGCCTCGGTGCGGCGGGGCGGTACCTGGCCGGCCAAGGCTGCTGAGACGTCGGCACGGAACTCGGCGGCCGTCTGGAAGCGCTGGAAGCGGTCTTTCGCCATGGCGTGCAGCACCACGGCGTCGAGCGCCGGCGAGACCTCGGGGTTCAGGCTGCTCGGTGTGGGCGCCGGCTCGCTGACGTGCTGGTAGGCGACGGCCACGGGCGAATCGCCACGGAACGGCGGGCGGCCGGTCAGCATCTCGAACAACACGACGCCGGTCGAGTACAGGTCGGTGCGTGCGTCCACCGTCTCCCCGCGGGCCTGCTCGGGCGAGAAGTACTGCGCCGTGCCGAGGATGGTCGACGTCTGGGCGACGGTGGCCGACGAGTCAGAGATCGCGCGGGCGATTCCGAAGTCCATGACCTTCACCTGGCCGGTGGGGGTCACCATGATGTTGCCCGGCTTCACGTCGCGGTGCACGACGCCCGCGCGGTGTGAGTATTCGAGCGCGGTCAGCACCTGCTCGACGATCTCGCCCGCCTCGCGCGCGGGGAGCGGCCCGTCGAGCAGCATGTCGCGCAGCAGACGTCCCTCGACGTACTCCATGACGATGAACGGCACGACGGTTTCGTGCCCGTCGGGCGCAACGGATGTCTCTTCCCCGGCGTCAAAAACACGGACGATCGTCGGATGCGCCATGCGCGCGGCCGCCTGAGCTTCCTGGCGGAAGCGGGTGCGGAAGACGGGGTCAGAGGCGAGGGAGGACTTCAGGAGCTTGAGGGCGACCCGGCGACCGAGACGTGCATCCGTTGCCAGGTGCACGTCGGACATGCCGCCGCGTCCGATGAGCGCACCGAGCTCGTAGCGTCCGGCGATCAGCCGGGTGCCGGGGGTGGTGCTGTCCATCGAAATCCGTTTCCTTCGGGAGAGAAATCGTCGCTAGTGAGTGTATGCGGATGCGCGGGGGTGCTTCTGCGTGCTCCCCGCGCATCCGCATATCGGCTCCGTAACGGCGACGCGCTAGCCCTCGTCAGCGGGAGGCGCGCTCGGTGAGGTCGACGGGGTCGGCGTCGGGGTGGGCGTCGGCACGGGCGCCGCGGTGATCGGCACTGCGAGCTCGTTCGAACGCTCGGACTGCAGGTCACCACACAGCGCGATGTAGGTCACGCGCAACTGGCCACCGTCGGCAAGTTCAACGTCAAGGTTGTTCGTGCCGGCCGGGATCGGGTTCGCCTGCGCGGGAGAACCGCCCACGATCGTCACGTTGTAGCCCGACAGCGTGAATCCTGCGGGGCAGCTCGTGTACGACGGCCACGACAGCGTCACGGTCGATCCGCCGAGGTACGGGCCGCTGCCCGGGTTGATCGCCAGGTTGTTCGGCTGCGGGGGCGTTTCAACGGGAGTGTAGAAGAACACCGTGATGACATCGCCCTCCTCGACAAGACCCGTCGGGTTGACGCGGTACGAGCGATCAACCTGGTCGGGACTCGGCGCGGGATTACCCTGCTGTGCGTCGAGGACCAGACCGAGTTCGGTCAAGATGTCGTCGACTTCCTGCTGCGTGCGATTGAGCACCTGATCTTCAGTCAGGCGAATCTCTTCGACCGTTTCTGAGGGGTCGGGGCTCGGCTCGTCGCTCGCCGTCACGGTGGGGGAAGCGGGGATCTCGCCAGGGTCGTCACTCGGCTGCGCCAGCACCGCGATGATCGCGCCAACGATCAACACGACGAGCAGGCCAATGAGGGCGATGAGCGGCCAGGTCCAGGGGCTGCGCTTCTTCTTCGCCGCCTGGGCGTTGGCGGCTGCGGCGCCCGCGGCGGCACCGGCGGCCATGCTCGGCATGACGCGGGTCACTTCATCGTTACCCGCAGCGCTCGGCATGACGCGGGTCGCGTCGAGCAGCTGCGTCGCCGGCGCTCCGGCGATCGCGGGCACGATGGCGGCAGCGCCACCGACGTCTCCGCGGCGCAGGGCCTGGGCCGCGCGCGCGAAGTGCTGCGCCGACGCGGGCCGGTCGGCCGGCTTCTTCGCAATCGCCGCCATGACGAGGTTGCGCACGGGCTCGGGCACCGACGCCGGCAGCTCGGGCGGGGCGTCGTTGATCTGT
>DASSWY010000348.1:0-2447 GCA_035704325.1 Microcella sp.
ATTGCGAGCCGAACAGATCCACGAAGCCGCGCAGCGCGTAGCGATCGAGCGCGGTCTCGCCGGCGTGACGCAGCGCGCTGTCGCCGACGAAGCGGGCGTCACCGCCGCACTCGTCGCCCACTACGCGCCCAGCATGAGCGAACTTGTCGCCGACACCTTTCGGGCGGTCGTCGCTCGCGAACTCACCGAGGTGCGCGCCCACGTGAACGCCGTGCGCGACCCCATCGCCCGGCTGCGTACCCTGCTCACGACGATGCTCGATGGCACACGCAATGAGGTAACCCCCGTGTGGGTGGACGCGTGGGGACTCGGCAGACGCAACCCCGACCTCGCCCACGCGATCATCGAGGAGATGACCGACTGGCACGACGCCGTCGTGGAGGTGCTCGAGGCCGCCATTCAGCAGGGGGTCATGCGCGACGCCGACACATCACTGATTGCCGCGCAGGTGCTGGCGATGATCGACGGGCTGAACGCCCACGAAATGGTCAATTACGGCCGCCAGCACGGGTCGCTGCGCCTGATCGGTCGCGCGCTCGAGCTCGAATTGGGGCTGCCAGACGGCATTCTCGGCCAATAGTCGGGGTGCCCCTCGAACGAGGGGAAGACGATGCGTACCACTACTCGCCTTTCCCTGAAAAAACAACCCCTCGTCGACGATGCCTCACATGCCCTAGCGTCATGGCTGACCGTGGAAAGGGCCACCACCATGACGACGCTCGACACCCGCACCAGCCGCTCCCCCGAACCGGAAATCGTCGACACCCCCGTCACCGGTTTCCGCGCAGCACCCCGCGCTCTCGAAGATGTGCGACTCGATCGCGTTTCGTCGACCGAATGGCGCGTCAGCGATCGACGCTTCCTGACCGAGACCGGCCGCGCCGTCATTGGCGTCGTCGACCGAGTGGGGCCTGCCTACCGCGTGACGGTGCTGAATAGTCCCGATCACACCGAGTTCTACGGCTCGCTCGCCGCGGCACGCAACGCCTTCGTCGGCCGCGACTAACTCGACCCCCCGGGGCGCGCGCATACCCCCATGGGGATGCGCGCGCCCGCTTTTTGCCGTCAGACTGATGCCCGGGCCGCACAACGCGGATGCACCGGGAGGCTTACTTGGGAACACTCACCTACGACTCGACGCTGTCGGCCGACTTTGATGACCGAACGCTCGCGCACTTGCAGATCGTGATTGGCGCGAAGTTGCGTCGCAACGAGGCCTTCTACTTCAGCTGGAAGGACGACGAGTCGATCGGTGACGGGCGCAGCGTCATTTGGCTGCACCCAACGATCCCGATCTCCTTCAAGTTTTTCGGAGGACGGCAGCCGAGCATCAACCGCGCATGGATCGACGAACTGATGCTGCTCGCAAACACCCCCAACGGGCTACACCTTGTGGCCGAGCCCGAAGCGGGCGGAATGGACGGCGAATGACTCGCGCAACAATTCTTTACGGCGGCAACGAGTACGTGGTTGCGCGATCGGAATCTGAGGTCCGTAGCGAGGTCGAAGCACTGGTCGCTCAGGGAGGCGGCTGGTTGCGGGTCAACCACGGCCGCGGGCGCCTGCAGGTCGCCCACGTCTATATCGGCCGCGACACCCCCATCGCGGTGGTCGACACCACCGAACCCGAATAGCACCGAGCGGCATGTTCTTTTCGCGAACATGCCGCGACGTGCCCGCTGACCCTCCGGCGTAGCCTCAACGCGACCAGGGGGCACCGTGACTTTTTCCCGACGCCGAGCGACGATCGCCGCCAGCGCGATCATTGCGCTCGTGAGCACCGCATCCATCGCGTTGCCGCCAACCGGCATCTCGGAGCTCGCGTTCGACGACAGCAGCGCGTACGCCGCGACAGGGCGAACCTCGCTCGTTGTCCCCACCGCGCGCAAGCCGAAGCCCAGCCCGACGCCCACCGCGTCGCCGAGCCCGACACCGACACCGACTCCGACTCCGACTCCGAGCGACCCTCCCGCAAACGTGCCGCTGCGCTTCGGGGTGTCGACCCCCCAGGGGCCGCTCGTTTCCAGCGAGATCGCGGCGGTCGCCGCGACCATTGGCGAACAGCCGAGCATCGAGCTCTGGTACGAGGATTTCCGTCAGCCACTCAGCGCCGCCAAGCTCGCGGCGGTTGATGCACGCGGCGCCACTCCCCTCATCACCTGGGAGCCCTGGGTATGGGGCGGCGGGGCGACCCAGACGGCGTACCGCTCGTCGCGCATCGCGGCGGGTGCGCACGACGCCCAGATCCGTCAGTGGGGCCAGGCCCTCGCGGCGTGGGGAAAGCCCGTTATGGTGCGCTACGGCCACGAAATGAACGGCGATTGGTACCCGTGGGCTGACGGCGTCAACGGCAACAAGCCGGGTGACTACGTCGCGGCGTGGCGGCACGTGCACACCCTCGTGACCGCCCAAGGCGCCAGCAACGTGCGCTGGGTGTGGAGCCCGAA